>JAYTNA010000143.1:0-5339 GCA_043748865.1 Saprospiraceae bacterium | reverse complement strand
AACCACTTGTCGGTCCCGCAATTTGAGTAACAGTTGGAATACAACAATTATCTGTTGCCGTAGCTGCGGACCATGTGAAACTTGTCCAACAATGTTGTGCGTTATCAACCGCTGTTTTTGTTAGATTTGGAGGACATACAATCGTAGGCGGTGTCACATCGTTATCACAAGGGTTATTCGGCGGAACTACTGTAATCGTAAATGAACAAGTGGCCATATTACCTTTGTTATCTGTTGCTTTATAAGTAATAGTACTGACACCATAACCGATACATGAACCACTTGTCGGTCCCGCAATTTGAGTAACAGTTGGTATGCTGCAACTCGGGTCAGACGTAGTCGCAACAGGTGTAGTCCAAATAAAATTTGTCCAACAAGTAAGGTTATTTGTTGGTGTTTTAGTCATATTAGGCGGACAAACGATAGCTGGTCTACACGGCGGTGGGTTCGGTCCACAATTATATGGCGTACCATGGATATTGATACAAATATCCGCTTGCCCGATAACGGGGTATGCAGGATAAGGCATAATACTTAACCAACCATTTGAAGGTTGACTTCGTACTGTCCACTCGAACCAACTCGTCAAACCCAAATTGCTCGTTTCCAGGCACTGATTAGCGGCACCGATACCGTATTGAGCGGGCATCATGTGTTGTGATAATGAGAGTTGCGCGCCGGCAGCAGCGGTGCCGCTTACACCCGTAAGTGTTCCTGATGAAAGCGTATAATAAAACCAACCACTTGTACTTGGCGGCGGGCAGCCGTTGCTGGTTTCAGGTGTGCCCGTAGTCGTTGACGATTTGCCGGTAAAGTTTACCGAGACAGTAAAACTGCGTGCAGGGATTCCGGCAACACCGGTTCCGTATTGCGTGACTGTACCTGTTAAAGTAGCTGTACCATCCACATTTTCTTGAAATACGGCACCCGGTTGAAAATTCCAAGAAGCTGTGGAACCGTCATTAAAAAAATTTTGCATTGCCCAACCAATTGCATCCGGCGTTCCGAATTTACAATCAATGGCGGGACGGCAAATTTGAGCATTTGTGTTGCTAATGACACCTAAAGTCATCAGCCATACAAGCATAGCAGAGTAAATAAGTTTGTTCATCTGAACTGTTTGTTTAGTTAAAGAATATTAAATTGAATACAAACTGCTTCGACGGAAACAGATATCTTAAAATCGAAAATTTTTTTATTTTAATTCAATGCAATTAATAAAATTTTATTGCGAAAATCGCTTCAATAGCATTGTTGTATATTTCTCATTTATAAAATTTTATAAGGTTTGATTAAATTATTTTTTATATTTTACAGCTTTTAATCTGCTTGAGTCGAAAAGTTTTGGTGAATTGATAAGTGCTTATTATTTATAAATTGATGCAAATTGAGACTTTTTTTTTACAATACATAAAATAAAACTTGAAAAAGGAGTTTAAAATTAGAAATTAAACATTATTCGTTACGTAATACATTTTCAATTTTAAACTATTGTTAGGGACAAAAATTTGGTTTAGTGAGGTTTCCACATAAAGTCGATGCATTTTTTTAAATTGTGCGTGTATGAATTTTGTTTTTTATTTCTTTCTAATTCCTAAGCAGCACTCTTATTTTAAATTTCGTTCATTACCCGTATCATTTTTTACATTTATTTGCGTTTATTTAGAAAAAAACTGTAATTTTACCGCCTATATGAAGAAGTACCTCTTTTTTGCTTTTATTTTAAGTTTATTTTTTTCCGTTTCGTGTAAAAGTTCGTTCGAAAAAATTCGGACGAGCGGTGATCTACGCATTATTCAGAAAAAAGCGTTGGAATATTTCGAGCAAGGCAACTACAATAATGCACAAACACTTTTTGAACTCATTATGCCGAGTTTGAAAGGGCAGCCGGCTTTAGAAGAAATTGCTTATAAATATGCTTACACGCATTATTATTTAAGATCTTATACTTCGGCAACTTTTTATTTTAAAAACTTTTCTAACAGTTACGGCAGTTCGCCTTTGCGCGAAGAAGCGGAGTTTATGGCGGCTTATGCGCAGTATAAACAATCGCCTGTATATCGTTTGGATCAAGAAAGCAGTATTAAAGCTATTGATGGGTTTCAATCGTTTGCTAATAGTTTTCCTGAAAGTCCGCGTGTGAAGGAGTGCAATAAATTAATTGACGATTTGCGGAAAAAATTAGAGAAAAAAGCTTTTGAGGAAGGTAAATTATATTTTGATATAACTTCTTACCAAGCTTCTATCCAAGTTTTTGAAAATATGTTAAAAGATTTTCCCGAAACTTCCGATGCGGAACTTGTGCGCTTTATGATTTTAAAAGCAGAATATCTATTCGCAGAAAATTCGATTTACGAAAAACAAGCCGAACGTTACAAACTCGTTTTAGATAAACAAAAAGATTTGATAGATAAATTTCCAACCACACGCTTTAAACGTGAAATGGAACAGTACACCAAGATTGCGAAACTTAAAATAGCATCATTAGAAAATGTCCGACATTAAATCAAAAGTTCAAGGTCTCGACGCGAATATTACGGCGAGAGACATTCATGCCATCGTAGCGCCTACGGGAAATATCTACGAATCTATGGTAGTTATCACTAAACGCGCTAAACAATTAGCCGTTGAGTTGAAACAAGAATTAAGTACTAAATTGAATGAATTTTCGGTTAACACCGAACAAATTGAGGAAGTACAAGAAAATAAAGAGCAAATAGAAATTTCAAAATTCTATGAGCGTTTACCGAATCCGGCAGTTATCGCTCTCGATGAGTTTTTGAAAGGCGATATTCATTTTAAAAGAGTTGCTGAAGACAAAAAATAATTTTTGATTTTTGATTTTGAATTTATTTTTTGAATTTATTTTTTGAAAATTTTAAAAAATAAAACCGCGCAAAAAAAAAATTTTTTGTGCGGTTTTATTTTTTAATTGAAAATCCAAAATTATTAAGATAGCCTATTTTTATAATCTTTATAACCAAACTTGCGAAAAATTTCAAAGCTCCCGTCTTTTTTAATCATGCCTATACCCGGATGTTTTACGCCGTTAAAAGTTGTAGTTTTTACCATTGTATAATGAATCATATCCTCAAAAATAATTGTATCGCCGATTTTTACTTCCGAATCAAATTCATACGCTTCCATAAAATCACCGCTTAAACAACTTGTTCCGCCGATGCGATATTTAGTCGGTTGGTCGGTTAGTCGGTTAGTCGGTTGGCCAGAGACTAATTGACTAACCGACCAACCGACTAACTGACTAATATGCTTTATGCGAGGTCTGTACGGCATTTCTAAAGTATCTGGCATGTGTGCCGTAAAACTTACATCAGTAATAATTGTTTTAACGCCGTGATTATCAACAATATCCATCACTGTGGAAGTTAAATAACCTGTATCCCAAGCGACGGCACTGCCCGGCTCTAAAATAACTTCGAGATGCGGATAGCGTTGCCTGAAATTTTTTAAAATTTTTATTAAATGCTCAACATCATAATCTGCTCTTGTCATTAAATGTCCGCCGCCTAAATTCAACCATTTTATTTGCGAAAAATATTTACCGAGTTTTTCTTCCACCTTATTCAATAACCCTTCCGTATCTGCTGCACTCGATTCGCACAAACAATGAACGTGTAAACCTTCGATGCCCTCCGGCAGCTTTGAACTTTGGGCCATAAGCTCTGAGCTATTTTTAGATGAAAGCTCATCTCTCATAACTAATTGCTCAAAGCTTTCAAGCAATTTTATATCAATCCCCAAACGACTACCCGCTTTTCCGGGATTATACAATTCTGTTTCTACGACAGAATATTCCGGATTGATACGAAGTCCGATAGATGGATGATGTACGCCGGATAATGGACGATGGACTTTTTTCCATTGTCTATCGTCTATCTTCCATTGTCTTTTAACTTTCGGATAAAATTGTTCATACTGATTAAGTGAATTGAACGTGATATGACTTGAGTATTTCATAATTTTTGAAAACTCATCCGGAAAATAAACCACGGCGTAAGTGTGCGCACGGGTTTTCATTTCTTCAAAACATAAACGCGCTTCGTGCAAACTACTTGCAGTAGCACCGTCGAGATAAGGACGTACAATATCAAACGCTTTCCACATCGCAAAACCTTTGAACGCAACGATGATTTTTACGTCCGCTTCTTGACGCACACGCTTAATCAGTTCTAAATTGCGAACGAGTTTCGCTTCTTCTAAAATGAAAAAAGGAGTATTCATAATTGTTAGTTGTCAGTTGTTAGTGGTTAGTTATTAGTGATTAGTTGTTAATAGTGTATCCTCGTTAGCCTTTTAACAACTAAATTAACAACTAACAATTAACAACTAACAACTACAATTCAAGGTCAATATCATGTGCTTCATGCCAAGGCAAACCTTTTTCATTGAGTTTTTGCATGAACGGATCCGGATTCAACTGTTCAACGTTGAAAACGCCGGTGTCTTTCCATTCGCCGGTGAGCATCATCATCGCACCTATCATTGCCGGAACGCCTGTTGTATAACTTACACCTTGAGTTCCGGTTTCTTCATACGCCGCTTTGTGGCTGCAATTGTTCCAGACATAATAAGTTGCGGGTTGCCGGTTGTCGGTTGTCGGTTGTTTCTGTGTGCCTGAAATACGACAACCGATAGATGTAAATCCGGAATAATTTTCTCCTAAATCGCCGGGATTTGGTAAAACGGCTTTTAGAAACTCTAATGGCACAATTTTTTTTCCTTTAAAATTAATGGGCTCAATACCTGCCATACCGATATTCTGAATCACGCGCAAATGCGTTAAATATTCTTCTCCGAAAGTCATCCAAAAACGCGCGCGTTGCAGCGTCGGAAAATGTTTCACTAAACTTTCTAATTCCTCATGGTACAAGACGTAAGAATTTTTCGGACCAATTTCCGGATAATTTATCGCTTTCATAATCGAGAAGGGCGGAATTTCTACCCACTTACCATTTTCATAGTATTTTCCGTTCTGCGTAATCTCTCTGATATTTATTTCCGGATTAAAATTCGTAGCAAATGCTTTTCCGTGCGAACCGGCATTGGCATCAACAATATCAAGCGTGTGCATTTCTTTGAAATGATGTTTAGCGGCATAAGCTGTAAAAACATTTGTGACACCCGGATCGAAACCACAACCTAAAACCGCCATTAATCCGGCTTTTTTAAAACGCTCTTGATACGCCCATTGCCATGAATATTCAAACTTTGCAACGTCTTTCGGTTCATAATTAGCTGTATCTAAATAATGCACACCCGCTTCGAGACACGCATCCATGATTGTTAAATCTTGATAAGGAAGTGCGACATTTATCACC
>JAYTNA010000142.1:0-9580 GCA_043748865.1 Saprospiraceae bacterium | reverse complement strand
ACTCGAATTACACACTTGAACGAATTGTTTTTCAAAAGTCTTTCTAACGGTTTGAAAAACTTTGTTTGTCGGCATCGGGAGTCCGGAAATTTCGCAGTTGAAATACGTCGCTTTTTTCGGGTCTATATTATCGCCGATGATGACATGGTAATCATTATCGCTTTCTTTTTTAAAAGCATAGAGATAAGTATCTTTCAACAAGCGCACATTTCTGTTTTCAAGTGCAATGCGTTTACTGTTACTCTTCAACTTAGGACGGATAACGGCATCTTTGGGTAAACCTCTTATCAAGGCAGAAACGGTTGCAAAATTTTCAGTCGTTGCCGTTACGATAGATGTTTTTGCCGCTTTACGTGCCGAGCCGGCAAATATACTATCAATACAATTGGATATTAAACCCGTATTATCTTCCGGTTCGAAAGAATGACCGGCTTCTTTAATAAAATCTACTTTATAAAATTTTCCTTTCGGCGATTTAAAAATAACTTTATCGGATGGCAGGTTTGAAAAATCTGTAATTGTATCTCGTTGAATGTTTTGTGCGGTAACGGGAAAGAAACTTAAAAGAAGCAATGTGAGTACAAGGTATTTCATTGAATTTTGTTTTATAATTTAAGAACACAAATTTGCTTCAAATATTGTGTAATTCTATATTTTAAAAACATTTTGTCCAAAATTAAAAAAATAAAGTCTGAGAAGCTACACATACGCTCCATGCTTCGGGCTTTTCACCGAAAAGGATTTTGGTTTTTGCCCAAGTTGTTTTAAATAATTCTGACCGGCGATACAACTCTAAAGCGTTTTCATTTTCCCAATAGCTTAAAGTAAAAAAAATATATGGGTGTGTTGTATCTTGCAGCAATTCGAGATGCAAACAACCTTCGCGAGCGCGAATAAAATGTTTTGAAGATTCAAAAATTTCTAAAAAATCGTTGATTTTATCGAGCGTAAATGTCAGTTTTACTAAACGTTTTATCATAAAAATGTTTTATTTTATGAATATTTTAAAAGATACCGAAACACCAACGGCTATTTCATTTGGTAATAAAAAAAATTTCAATAATTATTAGAAGTAGCAATGCAATTTTACAACGAAAATTCTTTGCACATAATTGCCTTCGCATCTCTTGAGTAATTTTACTTTTTTTACTGTCCGGTATCTTTTGTTAAATGTCTATTTTATGTACGGAAAATTTATACTCATACCGACACCGCTCGGCGATTTGAATACGGAAACACTGCCTGAATATGTTGTTCAACACATCCATCGGTTAGATAGTTTTATCGTTGAACGCGCAAAAACGGCGCGGCATGTTATAAAAGCAACGCAACCACCTCGCGCCATTTCCGATTTGACGATTATAGAAATGCAAGAAACTACTCCGACAGTTGATTTTAATGCGGTGCAAGAAATTTTAAAATTGGGAAAAGACATTGGTATCATGAGTGAAGCCGGATGCCCATGTGTTGCCGATCCGGGAAGTGAAATTGTGGCGTGGGCGCACACAAATAATTTTGAAGTTGTACCGTTAGTTGGACCGAGTTCGATTATGTTGGCTTTAATGGCATCCGGGATGAACGGACAATCATTTGTATTTCACGGATATTTAAGTGCAAAACGCGAAGAAATCGGTCGCGATTTGAAAAAAATGGAAGATGCAGCGCGACGGATGAAACAAACTCAAATTTTTATTGAAACACCCTACAGAAACAAACAAATTATTGAAGCCGCGCTTGTCTCTCTATCGCCCACAACAAAATTTTGCATTGCATGTGATTTAACAACTCCGGCGGCATTTATTCAAACTCATACGATAGCAGTGTGGAAGCAAAAAAAAATACCTGACTTACACAAAAAGCCCGCGATATTTTTAATTGAATGACAATTAAAAAAGTGTAGAGAAAAAATTATTTTTTGCGATTTTTATTTCAAAAAAGATTTCAAAAAAGATTTAAAAAAACAGTTTGCTGAAATTTGCGTTAAAAGCAAAGGGCAATTTTTAATTTTTAATTGTTAATCACCCACATTTTTGTGTTCTTTGTGTCACGATTTTTTTTATTTTAATTAAAGAGAGAGATGTGGTTAAAATAATTAGCCGGCAACTTGTTCAAATGAAACGATTTCTTCTGCTTTTTTTAGGAATTTTGATATTGACTTTCCGCTTAAATGCGCAATCAGTAATAGATACTGCTTCAATGGTAGTATCGGATTCACTTACTGTTGCACCGGCTACGATAAAAGACGATGATGATGAAAAACCTTTTATGCCACCGCCGCCTTCGAAAGAGCAAATCGATTATGAAAACACAACTATTAAGCAACGGAATTTCGATAAAAATAAATGGCACGACCTGACAAAAGATTTAGATTACTCCATTGAAGAACAAAAGAAAAAAGATAAGAAAAAAGATACTGGTTCTTGGCTGACGAATGAGCAACTTCAAGTCTTTGTTCAATTGTTTAAAGCTATTTTTTGGATTCTTGCCGGCGCACTCGTTTTGTTTTTAATTTATCAAATTGCCAATAACGGCAGCATTTTCTTTCGGCGTGCGCGCAAAATAACATTAAATAACGATGCTTCAACGATTCATATTGATGAAGAAGATATTCAGAACAACGATTTTGATGCGCTGATAGGCAGGGCGTTAGCACAAAAAAATTATGTCATGGCTGTACGTTTATACTACATGGCGATTCTGAAAGAATTAGACACGAAAGGCAATATCAAATGGGAAAAGGAAAAAACAAACGGTCGTTATTTATCTGAAATGAAAACACACGATTTGGTTTTGCCTTTCAAAAATTGTACAAATTTGTTTGACACTTTTTTCTATGGACAACGTGTATTAGATGAACCGGCGTTTGCTAAAATTCAACCGGAGTTTCAAAGTTTGTATAAAATACTCACTGAGGTTCGAAAGCCGGATGTTGATACCGGCGACGGTATAACCGCTCAATAATATTTCTACCGCTAATTTCGTTATCGGTTATCGGTTATTCGTTATCAACTTTCAATTATCAATTGTCCGTTGTCAACTGTTAAATGTCCAACTCTATTGCAGTGAAAAAAACGCTTCTAACTATTTTACGCTACACTTTGTTTTTCGGAGTTGGTTCCGGCATTTTGTGGTGGTTATATATTTCCCAGAATACGGCTTTCCAAGCACAATTGCGTTTAGAAAATAAAACACCCTATCCGCTTTATCAAAAACTCATCAACGATTTTCGTTCCGCCAATTTTTTTTGGTTGGCGATGACTTTGGCAGCTTTTACATTCAGCAATTTCAGTCGCGCCAAACGTTGGAATATGTTGATCACACCACTTGGTTTTACGCCGAAAACTTCCAATTCTTTTTTTGCCGTCAATATCAGTTACTTCACCAATTTATGGATGTCGCGTGCCGGTGAAGTGGTGCGTGCAGGTTCATTGGCGCGTGCAGAAGGACAATCAGTGAGTAAAATTATGGGAACAGTTGTCGTGGATAGGTTACTCGATTTGGTTTCACTCGCGCTCATCGTCGGTTTTTCTTTTATTATTGAGTATGATACACTTTGGTCATGGTTAGATAAAAATTTGGGTAAAGGCGATGGCAGTTTCAGATTCTTCAAATATCCATTATTTATTGCTTTAGGTATTTTGGGATTAATAGTATGTATTGTTCTATTCATTTACCGTAAACACATTCTCGATTTACCTTTATTAAATAAACTGAAACCCATTTACGAAAAATTTTCAGCCGGTTTTAAAACCATCGGAAAAATACAAAACTTGCCTTTATTTATTTTTCATTCGGTGAATATTTGGTTGATGTATTTTTTGATGACTTACTTTTGTTTCTTCGCTTTCGCGCCGACAAGTCATTTGGGTGGATTAGCGGCTCTAAATGTTTTTGTGTTCGGGACTTTCGGTATGGTGATTCCGTCGCCGGGCGGTATGGGTACTTATCATTTTTTGGCATCGTCTGCGCTCTCGCTCTATCATATAAAAGGTGATGACGCTTTTTCATTCGCCAACATCATGTTCTTCACGATTCAGATTTTTTATAACGTCGTCGCAGGTTTGATTTCTATTTATTTGATTGGGCGGTTGAATAAAAAATTGGTGACCACAATCGGGGTTTTGACTACATAGGGTTTAAATCATTTCCCTAACCGAAACATTTGCAACGGTTCATTATTAATAGCAATAAAATAATTTTTGCCGATTTTTTTTATATCGCGTACTGCACCGCGTACAAAAAAATTTGTCGTATGTGCATCCATCGGTGTAAATTCGCCGTTGCCGTTGCCTTTTAAAATATTGCCGTATGAAGCATCTAACCGTCCGATGCTCGGCACCATTTCATAAAAATTACCGCCAATCATTAAATCTTTAATGCCGTCGCCGTCAAAATCTTCGGACAAAATACTTTCTACTGATGAAAATTGAACTTCATCCGGCAGTGGTTTTATTTCAAATTCGCCGCGATCTTTTTTTATCAAAACGATGGAACGCAATTGTTGCATCTTGTGAATCTGCGCGCCTTTAAGTTCTTCTTTCGGAAAAATTTTAGAAAAAGGGCTTCGCGCAAAAGTTTCATATTCCGGAAAGCGTTTACGCAAACTCGGCATTTGTGCCGTAAGTTCATCTTTACTTGCCACCGTCCATTCTTGTCCTTGCCGAAAATAAGTGATGATGGGTTCAATGTCGCCGTTTTTATCAAAATCTTTGACGTACATGCTCATCGGTTGCGAAGATGAAGCCGTCCAATTCGTATTCAAACCCATATTGCCGATGATAAAATCCGCATCGCCGTCGCCGTCCACATCTGAAGCTGTGATACATTTCCACGCGCCGGCAGAATTTTCTATTTCAACTAAATCAAAACTGCCGCCGCGATTGTATAAAATTGAAATCGGCATCCATTCACCGACAACGATTAAATCCGGCAATTTATCACCATCTAAATCCGTCCAAACAGCATCCGTTACCATGCCTAATTTATTCAGTGCCGGTGCAACGGTGTTGGTTACCTCCGTAAAGTGTCCTTTCCCGTCGTTTTGCAAAATATAACTTTTCGGCGCAACGCCATAATCTTTTAAATCGGAGCGACTGCCGACGAACAAATCTAAATCGCCGTCGCCGTCAAAATCTGCCGCTTTCACGCACGAACCGTTGTGAAAAAAAATCGGTAAATTTTTATCAGCGCGTTTAAAATTACCTTTACCGTCATTCAAATACAACCTGTCCATCGCGTAAGGATCATTCTCACTTGTTTCAAAACCGCCGCTTACGACGTATAAATCTAAATCGCCGTCGCCGTCAGCATCGAATAAAACCGCGCCCACATCTTCAAACGCCGCGTCGCGTTCGATATCTAAATTTTTTGTCGTTTTAAAATCGCCTTGTTTTGTTTGAAGAAAAATTTGTCCTGCTTGTCCTTTCGCACCACCGACGTAAAAATCTTCGAGACCATCACCATTTACATCACCGACTGCGAGTTTTGGTCCTTCTGTTGAGAGCAAATGCGGCATCAATTTTTCTTTGTCGGTATCATAAAAAGTATTTTCACGGTGACTATAAGGCGAGTTTAAATTTTTGGAAATATTGGTGAAAACTGCCGGACGCGGCGCATTTAATTTCGGACGCGCATTTTTTCCGTTATCTAAAGTCCAACGCGCTACGTCTATTTTTGTTTTTGCTTCCTTTTCTTTAAAAATAAATTTAACAGGAGCCGTGATTTTTGTCATCAATTGCGTGCCACCTTCGCGCCAAATCACGCGAATAGAATCGACAACTTGATTGGTGCCGATGCCGAAATGCAAAACCGGTTCTACACTCGATTGAAAACCGCGCATCGGCGATTGTTCTTGAAAATAAATTTGATTGCCACAATACAACGCTACTTTTGCACCAATGCCGAATTTATTACTTTTACTGCCTTCCAATTTTATGGTGACGGTGTGATTATCTTTATAAAATCTTTCAGATTTATTTCTGTAAATGAAGGCTTTATCATTCAAATTATTCACCACCAAATCTAAATCGCCGTCGCCGTCTAAATCCGCGTAAACGGCACCGTTGCTGATACCGAATTTATCTAAACCCCAATCATCACTTACGTTTGTAAAAGTTAAATTGCCGTTATTTTTGTAACAATAATTGGAAGCGCGACCGTCGGGCATAGCGGCAGCCATCGCTAAATCGGTTCCGTTTTGAACAGATTGATTGGAAATGTACTTGATATAATCTAAATTATTCGGACGACGTAAGATGCCGTTCGTTATAAAAATATCTTTATTGCCGTCGTTATCCAAATCGGCAAACAAAGCAGACCAACTCCAATCCGTTGCCGAAACGCCTGCGAATTGTCCGATTTCACTGAACACCGCGACGCGATGGATCGCGTCTTTACTACCATCATCGAAACTGCCGCGATTAAGTTGCAACGTATTACGTGGGTACTGATAAAGATAACCGAACTCGCGATTTTTAAATTCAAAAATGCCGTAAGAATCCGCACCGCCGGAGGCTTTCAAAATCGTTTCTTCTTCCGGCTTCATATCTGCGCCGAAAAAATCCGGTCGTCCGTCGTTATTAAAATCGGCAATGTCATTACCCATCGAAAAATTGGAACAATGCCCCATACTTTTATTAATGCCTTCCGTGAAAGTGCCGTTGCCGTTATTGTAATACAGATAATCGTTGTCGTGAAAATCATTGCCGACATAAATATCCGGTAAACCGTCGCCGTTAATATCGCTGATAGCAAGACCGAGACCGTAACCCAACGAACCATCGTGAATACCGGATTCGGCAGTGACATCATTAAAACGTCCGCCGAAATTTTTGTACAATACATCACTTGACAAATCATCTTTTTCATTTCTGTACTTTACACTTCTGTAACTGCGCGGCGAATGAACGGAGTGTTTCATCAAAAAACAATCTAAATCGCCGTCGCCGTCGTAATCGAAAAATGCCGCTTGCGTACAAAGTCCCGTCGCATCTAAACCGAAATACGCGGCGCGTTCGGTGAAAGTACCATCGTGATTATTGATATACAAAGTGTTTTTGCCCGGCATATTTTTATAACCCGAAACATGACACACATAAATATCCAACCAACCATCGCCGTTCACATCTGCCATCGTCACGCCGGTTTTCCAACCGATTGTATCCGCTACACCGGCTTTCAGCGTCACATCTTCAAATTGAAAATTGCCTTTGTTGATGTATAATTTATTCGCACCTTGATTGGACGTAAAATAAATATCCGGCAAACCATCGTTGTTCACATCACCCACCGCCACACCGCCGCCGTTGTAATAATAAAGATATTCAATGATGTTCCACTGCTCAGTATCGTGTAACGTGTTGGAGAAATTTACACCCGATTTTTCCGGTGCGATAGATTCAAATAGTGTATCTTTTTTTTCGTTGACGCGGGTTTTGCAGGAAAAAAATAAAAATAAAAATAGTAGAGACGCAATGCTTGCGTCTCTCATCGCGGATCTCATCGCGTTTCTATTTTTCATTTGACCGGATAATATTTTTTGTGTTCGCTGCATTATTAGTTACTAAAACCTTGAAAGGGTTTTCCAACTCTTTCAAGGTTGACATACATTTTTAATTTTCAAAACGTAAAGATAGGGAAGGGATTGTGAAAAAAATAAAATCTAAATGAGGTGTGTTAAAATGTGAAAAAAAGATTAATTTTGTTTTTGAAAAAAAATATTTTTATTTAAATTTTTTTTTGTTTACAAAAAAATTTAGCTTATGTCTCTCGTTTTGCAAATAAATCCTTCACTCGAAAATAGAATGCGCCAAAATGCCTTGCGTAAAGGTGTTGACTTGAGCCAATTTGTTGTTAACGTTTTAGAATCAACTTTTCCGGAAGAAAAACCAAAACCTAAAACTGTTTCGAAGCGCGAAACAGTTTTGTTGCAAAAAATAGAATTAGCCATACCTATTGAAACTTGGGAACGCTACCATATTTTAAGAACCAAAAGACAAGAAGAAACTATCAATGCACCGGAAAGTGCAGAATATACAGCCATAAACCGGCAAATTGAAGCGGGCAATGTCAAGCGTTTGACTTCTTTGATTGAGTTGGCAAAAATCAGAAAAATTACTTTAGATGAGGTGATGAAACAACTTGGCTTAACCGCAAATTACGATGAATAAATCACTTCGTAAGCGTTTAAAAGACCGCGCCTTATATTTATGTGAGTATTGCTTGAGTCCGGAACGTTTCTGCACCGCTTACTATGAAGGTGACCACATAACGCCACTTTCTGCGGGTGGTAAAGATACGTTCGAGAATTTTGCTAATGCTTGCGGAGGTTGCAACAACAATAAATCAAACGCAACTCATGCCATTGATTCTTTAACAGGGCAAATCGTCCCACTTTACAATCCGCGTTTTCACATTTGGACAGAGCATTTTTGTTGGAATGATACCTATGTTTTAATGCTTGGCATTTCACCGATTGGTCGGGCAACTATCAAAAAGCTGAAATTAAATCGAGAAGAAGTAGTCAATCTAAGAACATTATTAGTGTCCGCAGGTTTGCATCTGATTTAAATTACAATGAATGAATAATTAGAAATTACTTTTTTAAAACCAATGAATGATGAAAAAATTAAAATTATTTTTCTTTTTTCTTTGCACTTTAAATTCGGTATCTTCACAAAACCCGCATAGAATTGATAGTTTAAAACATCAGCTCGCCGGTGTCAAAACGGATATAGACCGCGTATTTGCATTGGCAGCTTTAGGTTTTGAATATAGATTTTCAAAGCCTGATACATCACTTTTTTTTTATCAACTGGCTTTGAAACTTGCACAAAACATTAAATTTCTTAAAGGAGAATCGCAAGAGCTAAGCAATATATCATTTGTGTACAGAGAAAAAGGCGATTTAACGGTGGCGTTAGATTACGCCTCAAAAGCGAAGAAAATTGCGGAAGATAATGATTTTGTAAAAGAACAAGGCTACGCTTATCTAAGACTCGGACTCGTTTACTACGATTTAAAGGCTTACTCAACTGCTTTAGAATTCTTAAGGCTTGCAATGAAAAAGAATGAGTCTATTCATTTTGACTTTGGATTGGCAATTGATTATTTGATTATGGGGCAGATTAATGAAGAAACAAATAATTTAGATTCAGCGGAATATTTTTTGCAAAAATCTTATGAAAAAAACACTCAATATTTGTTTCCCAATATTTTAAAAGACCTTGGAAATATACAAAATAAAAGAGGAAATAAAATTCTTGCCTTGGTGCATTATAAAAATGCCCTTAATGCGGGTTTTAAAAACTGGGACTCAAGGACAATTTCTTTTATTTATGCCGACATTGCAGAATTATATAAGCAAATGAACAAACCGGACTCTGCTATTTATTTTGCTCAAAAAGGACTTTCATTCGGACAAGAATCTTCTTCTTCAAAAGGTATTTTACTATCAAGCAATTTATTGGCTGAATTATATGACTCATGCGAATAATGGGTTAAAAAAGCCGGAAAAGGAGTGCAGTTGCGATTGATCCGAAAATATGCGTCATCAAACCGCTTGTTGCTCTTACCTTAGATG
>JAYTNA010000141.1:0-3479 GCA_043748865.1 Saprospiraceae bacterium | reverse complement strand
GAACTGCAATTTTTTTACGTCAATTTTTTTATCTAATTTATGTGTGTCTTCAAAAATATACGGCAGTTCTTTTATTTTATCATCAAAATTCAGTAGCGTTACCGATTGAGTGACGACATCAACTCTTGCATCTTCATTCCGGGTTACATCTAATTTTTTTTCGATGATTGGAATAAAATCCGGATTTATTTCATAGCCGCATGAATTTCGTCCCAAATTTTTTGCAACCAAGGCTGTTGTTCCACTGCCAAGAAATGGGTCAAGCACATTTTCACCGTGAAATGAAAACATTTTAACAAGTCGCTTCGGTAATTCTTCCGGGAACATTGCCAGATGATTGTCTTGACGCGCACCGCTGATATACCAATGTCCGTTAAAATAAGTATTCCATTCTTCGGTCGTCATTACCGATTTTTCTTTCTGTTCGCGTGTTGGTTTCGGTGCAGTTCCCTGTTTTTTAAACAGCAAAATATATTCAAAATCCAATTTCACAATACCGTTTCTCGGATGCGGAAAACTGCCCATAATACTTGCGCCACCTGTTGTATTCATGGTAGTTGCTTTTTGCCAAATAATTGAACCCATAAAATCAAACCCGATCATTTCGCAAAACTTAATTATCTCACTGTGAATGGGAATTATTTTATAGCGACCGTAATAAACAGAACGCGCAAATTGATCACCGATATTAATACACAAGCGACAACCTTTATGTAATACTCTGAAACATTCTTTCCAAGTCAGGTTTAAATGATTGATGTATGTCTCATAATCATCGTTAAAACCAATTTGGTTTTCAGTGCCGTAATCTTTTAATTGCCAATATGGTGGCGACGTAACAACTAAGTGAATACTCTCGTCTTTAAGTTCGCTCATTTGTCGGCTATCGCCGTTTATAACTTTATGATACGTTCCCTGCATATTACTAATTTGCGGTAAAAATAATCAACTTTGTTCTCTTTTTTGTTATTCTTTTATCCCGAGTGCTGATTACAACGATTTAAACTTAAACTGTTTAGTTCAAACAAATTCCCTACTTTTGCGCTCTGAAAAAATAAAAGATAAATGCCTGATACAGAAATAAGAATTCTCCCGATAGAAATAAATGATTTGTCGGCGATAAAAAACAAAGCGGCAGAAAAATTGGGCATTGATACAACGGACATTAAAGACATAAAAATTTTGCGCCGCTCGCTTGATGCGCGCGGTAAAATACCAATTTATCAATTGCGCGTTGCCGTTGCAACCGATGCCGAATTTTCCCCGGAAGCTCCTCTCCTATCCGAATTAAAAAATGTGGAGAATGCGCCACGCGTTTTAATTATCGGTGCCGGTCCTGCCGGTTATTTTGCGGCGTTGGAATTAATTAGTTTGGGATTAAAACCAATTGTCATCGAACGCGGCAAAGATGCGCGTACACGTCGGCGCGATTTGAAAGCAATTCAGCAATTTGGCATTGTTGACCCGAACTCCAATTATTGTTTCGGCGAAGGGGGTGCCGGCACTTACAGCGATGGAAAACTTTATACACGCAGTCACAAACGCGGTTCGATAGAAAAAACATTGCGTTTGTTGGTTGAACACGGCGCACCGTCGGATATTCTCATTGATGCGCACCCGCATATCGGCTCCAATAAATTGCCGATGGTGGTGCAGAATATGCGCGAAACAATTTTGAAACACGGCGGTGAAGTGCATTTCGGTGCGTGTGTGACGGATTTTATTCTAAAAAATCAATCCATTATCGGCGTGACAGTGAATAACGAAACGGAATACTTCGGCGGGGCAACCATAATTGCTACCGGACATTCGGCGCGAGATATTTACGCTTTGTTTCAAAGAAAAAATATTTTAACCGAAGCAAAACCTTTCGCACTCGGTGTACGCATCGAACATCCGCAACCGCTTATTAATGAGATTCAATACAATGGTAAAGAAAAAAACGATATTTTACCGGCAGCGAGTTATAGTTTGGTGTGTCAAGTGCAAGAACGTGGCGTGTTCAGTTTTTGTATGTGTCCGGGCGGATTAGTAGTGCCGGCAGCAACAGCACCCGGCGAAATTGTTGTGAATGGTATGAGTATGAGTCGCCGCGATTCACCATTTGCTAATTCCGGAACTGTTGTGGCTGTTGAGTTGGAAGATATTAAAAGGTATTGGGGATTGGGGATTGGGCCTAAACAAGAACTAATTCATAATACTCAACTCCCGATACCCGATACCCACCTTACTTTAAATTTTCAACGCCACGTCGAACAGACTATGTTTAATGCCGGCGACGGCTCGCAAAAAGCGCCGGCACAACGTTTGACGGATTTTGTGTCGCGAAAAAGATCAGGCACACTGCCTGATACGTCCTATATTCCCGGTATTTTCAGCACAGAACTGAATCGCCTATTGCCTAATTTTATTTATGAAAGGTTGCGCGAAGGCGTTATCCAATTCGGAAAAATGATGGGCGGTTATTTCACTGAAGATGCGGTTGTGATGGGTACGGAAAGTCGCACTTCTTCACCTATTCGTATTCCGCGCGATTCAACTACACTCATGCACCCGGAAATAAAAAATTTATTTCCATGCGGCGAAGGTGCGGGTTACGCCGGCGGTATTATTTCTGCGGCTATGGATGGTCAAAATGTAGCGCAAGCAGTTTTTAGCAGTAAATTATTTTAATTTCATATCATTTTTCGCAATTGAGGAAGCGAGACTCGAATCATTGCAACGCGAAAAAATATTATCGCCATTTTGGTAAAAATTTTCCGGCAGAAAAACGATGACATTTATTGTAGCTTTAATGACGCGCCCGTCTTTCAAACCGATTTCGTTTTGAACCGCTTTTTTGGGCGTGAAAGATACACCAAAAGCGGCAGGAGTAAATAAGGCATTATATTCACCTTCTTTAATAAGAAAATCCAGTAATTGAAAGTTTCCGTTATTCCAAGTAACAAAAGTTTCAATCATCGCTCTTTGGCTCGAAGTCGTGCGGTATTCGACTTTACATGGAAAATCAAATTTCAAAGTGCTGATTTCATCTCTCACATCAAACGTTTGATAAAAATTTTTCTGAATCTGCTGATTAAAACCCCGGTAACATATCAATAATAGTAGTGTTGCAATAAGTAAATATTTTTTCATAAAAAGCGTGGTTAATTAAGTAGTTGGTGGATATTTAAAGATAGGGCAAAATTACATATTTTTTTCGTTTTGTAAATACCGTAAAAACTGTATTTGACTATGCAAAAAAATAAATAAATAATTACATGCTTTCTCTCCGACTAACCAAATTACTGACTTACTAACCTATCGAGAAATTAACTATCTAACCAGCCAACCATTCCAACTAATTCATCATTGCCAAAAAATCATCGAATAAATATTGTGCGTCGTGCGGACCGGGGGATGCTTCCGGATGATATTGAACGGAAAATATCGGTTTGTTTTTTACGCGAATACCTTCAATCGTATCGTCATTCAAATTA
>JAYTNA010000140.1:0-3328 GCA_043748865.1 Saprospiraceae bacterium | reverse complement strand
GTCAATATCTTCAGGAATAAACGCATCAATAATTGGGCGGCGCAAAGATTTACTGTCGTAAGCAGCATTGATGTCTTTTACAATTTGTTGATAAGCTTTTATTCTTTTCGTCGAAAAATTAAAACAAGGTTCGGCATTGTTAATAGAATCAACTGCTGCCCAATCCCATTCCGTTCCGTAATAATAAGTGCCGCCGAAAACCCACGCAGCGTTTAAGTCGGCGAGCATATTTATTTCTTGTGCGTAGTTTTCACAACTCATTGAGTCGCCGATAAGATTTGCTTGGAAATCTTCCATGACAATTGAACGCGCCAAATATTTTTCGATACCCGCATAATCACTCGCGTCAATGTTTGGATTTCCGACATAATTGCCTTGCCCGAGTGGTATGTAATTACAAATTTTTTGGGCATTCAATAAGGAAAATGAATGGGGAGATGAAAATAAAACCAAAAAGAAGATGATTTTTAGTTGATTGCTGAAAGCTGATTGCTGAAAGCTATGTTTTATTTTTCCTAATAAAATGTTAAAAAAAGTAAAATGATTTTGAGATTGCATCGTTTATACTACATTTATCTTAATATTTATTCAACCGATATTTAAATGCTATCACTATGACTAAGTTTTTAGTTATACTATTTTTTGTCTTACTTTCCCCCATTTATTCTCTTCAAGCACAAAATACATCAATGCCACAAATTGATGTGCGTTTCAGTGCAGTTTTTGATGAAAATTATCTTCAAAGTATTGCTACTGATACATTTTGGTTAATGAAATGGACTTTTTATTTGGATAATGCTTTTTTTATTTCGGATAAAAGCGTAGATAAAGCCGGCAACGAAAATATTGCCGGAACAATTGAAGTGCCGGATTTGAAAAATATTAATATACTTGCACTCGAAAAGACATACGCACTCAAACGCGATTACTATACATACAAAGCATACAAAATAAAAAACACTTCGCAGTATTTAGTCTATTTTCCGACACGAGATTATATTGAAAAATTAAGAAACCGCATTTCGGACAATAAACAATAGACGATTGACGATAGAAAAATGTTTGATTTTTTATCGTTTATTGTCCATCATCCGAAATCCAATTACGTGACCGGTATAAATAATTTAAACACACAGATAATGCCATTCTTTATACACAATAAACTAGTTCGTCGTCGTTCATCTTTCATCTTTTCTATCTTATTTTTTTTCTTTCAATTATTTTTTGTCGTCAACAATTGTAAGGCGCAAATAATTATGAAAAATGGCATAGTAAAAGCCTGCGGCGGTTTGTTTTTTGATTCCGGCGGGCAAAACGGCAATTATAAACCGAATGAAAATTATACACTAACGATTTCATCAAGCGACGCTGCACGTTCTCACGTGAGCTTGGGTTTCAATGAATTAAGTATTGTTCCCGGCGATGATTTATGTTTTTTTGATGGAAAAGATACGAATGCGCCGCTTTTAGGTTGTGCAAGTGATTTTATAAATAATCAGAATTCTGTTATCGAGGCTTCTGCAAAAAATCCGAGCGGTGCTATAACTGTTCGTTTTCGTTCCGACGGCATTTTAGAAAGCAGAGGATGGGCAATGTTTATTATTTGTGTGCCTTCTTGTCAAACCATAAAAGCAATCATTGAAACTTCAACACCGCCAATGATTCCGAAAGATACAGGCTATATCAACGCTTGTCCGAATTTAACGGTAGTAAACTTCAAAGCGCATGGCGATTATGCTCAAAATGATTTCAGATACCACCAATCAGATACGCTCAGTAAATTTCAATGGAATTTTGATGATGGAACGCCGACTGCTTATGGCACAAATGTTTCACACGTATTTTCGCAATCAGGCGGTTATCGTGTGAGTTTAATAGTAACAGATACAATCGGTTGCAAAAATATTAATTATATAAAACAACGCGTGCGGATAGCCACAAAACCAAGTTTCAGTATCGGGAATTTACCCAGTCAAATTTGTGTTGGTGCGCAAGTAAAACTAAAAGGCAGTGCTTCGGGTGGTGCAGATACTTCATTTCAAGTATCAGCGCAATCAAATACCGGTGTGTTTTTAGAAAGCGGTGCGCAATCCGGACGTTTATTTATTCCTGACGATTCATCACACGTTTATAAAACGAGTATTTTTTTCACCGGTTTTTCGCCGGGTCAAGTTTTATTGAATGTGGCTGATTTGAAACGTATTTTCATAAATATAGAACACTCATGGGCGCGAGATTTGGAAATAAAAGTAACTTGCCCAAATCAACAACAAGCTATATTGTTGAAATATGATTATGCTACACGCGGTAATAACCGTATCAGACTCGGGATTCCAAAAGAAAATACAATATTTCAACCTTACAATGATGTGGATAATGATAATATTGCCGATTTGATTGACTCGACGAAAAATCCGCCGGGTGTAGGTTGGAATTATAATTGGGTGACGGCTGCTGCGAAAACTTGGCGAAATTATTCCGGTCAACGAGAAGTTACATTACCGGCAGGTAATTATTTGCCTGAAGAAGCTTTTTCAAATTTAATCGGTTGCCCACTCAATGGCGAGTGGTCGTTGGTAGTAAAAGATCAGTTTCACAAAGATAATGGTTGGATTTTCGGTTGGGGTATAGAGTTCGCAAAAAGTTTGTATCCGGCTTTAGAAACATTTCAACCGCAAATTATTCAGCATAATTGGGTGGTAAATGAAGCCGTAAAATCTTTCATGGGCGATTCAATTGTTGTATCGCCACCGAACGCGGGCATTGCAAATTTCAAATATCAAGTAAAAGACGACTTCGGTTGCAGTTTTGATACAAATGTTTTAGTAAAAGTTTTGCCTCTATCTCATCCCTCGTGTTTAACTTGTAACCAACCTTTAAAACAATTAGCTGATGCGGCTATATGCTTAAATTCTCCGTCGAGTTTACGTCTCGATAAAACTTCATTAGCGCGTACAGCTGACGAAGAAAAATTTGAAACATTCGATCAAAATACTTTCAGTGCGGCAACAGCACCGATAGATACACCTTTTGTTTCAAATTTACCGGTGAGTAATATTTTTCCTAATCCGATTCAAAACCCCAATACGACGATTGATTCGGTTTGTTTTGATATAAGTACTTTTGCAGCGAGTGATTTAGTCGTGGATTTGTGCGCGCCAAGCGGTGAAACGCTGCGTTTATTTGATAAACGCGCCGGTATCGGTTTCAATCAAATTCGCAACGTATGTTTTTCTCCAACCGCTTCAACGAGTATTCAATCGGCATCCTTACCGTATAATAGTATTTATCAACCGGAAGGCGGCGTGGCAGCTTGGAATATTTTTAA
>JAYTNA010000139.1:0-4362 GCA_043748865.1 Saprospiraceae bacterium | reverse complement strand
GACTCGTCTTTATAATATTCATAGGATAACTTTTTATCCCGAATTTGCAAAAAACGTTCCTATTCGGATGCTTTATTTTTATCTTTGAACAAGTCTATTATGCAAATTCTGTTTTGTCTTTTGTAGACTTTCCCTTGATTATTTTATTTTGCTTAACAATTCTAATACAAGTTTGATTAATGAAACTAAATAAAACTGGAACTCCTTTTGTCGGTTTTTTTAGATAGTCCCAGTTTTCAATCTCAGCAATAGATTTTAAATCGCTTAAACTCTGCCGAAGGTTTGAATAATATGCAAACTCTTCAATATAATATCTATTGTCAATTTTCGAAATCTCAATAGCACATTTTCCTTTATCATTCATTCCTATTGTAAAGACAACTGGTTCACCAACTTCTACTCTTTCATATTTATCAGCTTGTGGTTTCAATATGCCTGAGTGGTGAAAAAATAATTTTTCTTTTGTTTCAAAATCTTGAATTGTTCCAATACCCCTTTCTTGGTCGAATGAAATAATGTGTCCAACTTTCCTTTTTGAGTTGTCTAATTTGATATTTATTGCTTCTCTTTCACCTGGTTTCATTGAAGAATTTACAATTTCAAAAGTTATTTGCTCACCTTCAAACTTATTAACATCTATTAAAGTTTTTAAGTCGCCTTCAACATTTTTTAAGTTGAAATAAACATCTTTTGTTTGCCCTTCGATTGATATTTTACCCCAAGATTCTCTTGGCTTACAAAATTTAATCTGTCCGTTCATATTTTAATTTTATGTTTTAGAGTGTCGCAATAAGTTTGCAGTCAACGAAAGGGCTTTATGTAGGATAGGAATTATAATTCCGTCTGCCCAGAACCACTGCCCAAATTAAAATTCTACCTCAAATATAAAAACTTAATTTGAAACTAAAAAACAATAACAAATAAAAATTGAATATAAATTAAAAACTTCGCTCGCTCACCTTCACCGCTCGCGTACTTTCTTACTACAAAAACCCATTAGCAATCATCAAACTATTTTTTTTAAACTTGTTTGCAACCAATATTTATCCTATCTTTGTAATGCCAAATCGTTTTGGACGTTTTCGCACCGCCTTCTTTTAAGAAGTAGCATGTGGAATTGGTTATACAAAAAGCCGCTTCGTATATCAACGAGGGGGCTTTTTTGTTTGTTTGCGAATATAAAAAGTCTGAAGTATAAGCCGATGTTTCTTCTTTCGCAGTTTCTGAACACTTTGAATAGTTCGCACTTCCCAAACAGTGAAGTAATTTTTATCACTAATTATTTTTTCGATTAAGATACAAGGGTGTCCTAAACGAGACTTCCCGCTATTCATTATAAGATCAGGCGTTTCAAGAATTTGAAAAATAAATCTTAAATCTTTTTTTTGAACACTCGTCTGCCCTCTCAGCATTTCATTGTCAGCTACCCCGTGCCGATTTAATAAATGTCTAAAACCGTAAGAGTCCATCGAAATCGTGTAGCCTAAAAGTTCTAAGTTAGTTTCATTATAAATTGTTTGTGACATATCTTTTGAAACTTCGCCTATATCAATACGCCAATAATCGTTTGCTGCATTGGTAACAACAAAATCGAAAAGAGCATCTATCAGCTCTATTGAATTCGGAAAAGCACTTTTTGACATAGTATGTGCATAATTTGCTGAGGTAAAATTATCACGAAAGACTTGAAAAATGTAATGTATTTTTAAAAATTCTTGTAAAATTAATTACTCGCTCGCGCTACATATTCATTTAAAAAATAAAAATAGCCGGTGTCGGTCTTTAGATTCGAGCGTTAAATAATTATATTTTTTGCGTGTTTTAACTTACAAAAGTATAACTCTTTAACGCTCGAATCTATCGACCGGCACCGGCTATTTTGCGGGCTCTGACCGCAGTATTTTTCAAATATTTTTTGATTTTAAAAATTGATTAATATAATCTTAGATAAATATTTTTCAGGTCAGAGACCTGAAAATAATAGACGAAAGTCAGAGACTTTCGCCGGCGGTTATGCGCAAGCAAATTTAATTATCTTTTTTCAAACACCAACCAATTAACATGAGCATGCCGAAACCAAGTGCATTGAGTGTGCCGTGTACTGCTTGCATAAATCCCAAGTTTAAAAACGGAACAGAAAAAACGGTGCGTAAAGCATAAAGACCGGCTAAAATCATTCCGCACATTAAACACAAACCACCGATACGCCACAACCAAGCAACCGCTTTTTGTTTTTGTAAAAAACTTTCCGAGAAAAAAACTAATCCCGAAAAAAAACCGGCGGATGACATGACTACACCGGTAAAAGTTTCTAAAAAAGGATTCCAACCTAATTGCGTTGCCGTAATCCCGAAAGCAGTACAAACAACACCGATTATAACTGCTGCTATCGCAAATTTTGTACGCGTGCCGGTCGGTTTATCAGCCAATAATAAAGTGAGCGACATCATTAAAGCAAAACCGGCATAATGAAAGTGCGCACCGGTAAGTAAAACTATCCAAGGCGAAAAATTGAGCGGCGTGTAACCCAACCTGTCAAAAACTATCCAAATTGATGCGTTGGCTAAAAATCCCCACGTAATAAAAAACGATAAAGCTAAAAGAATACCGTTCCAATTTCTTTCCCCTTTTTTTACAAGTGTTTTTATGAATTGAAAAAATTGCGACAAAGCATAGTTTGCACACCATAACGCATACCCGCAAGCCCAAATTCCGCTCAAATTTTTTTTATTTAAACAAAAAGAAACACTCAACATAACGGCGCAAAAAAATTCAAAAACAACTGCATACTCAGAAAAAATTTGAAACTCCTGACGTTTTCTTGTTTCTTCTAAACCAATCGGAACGAGGATAAATGCTGCCCACAAAATTATGATGACAGCCCAAGTCGGATGAGTCGGTTGCGCACATATATAAATCGCTACAATTGCAATGATGCTTATTTTTAACCAAAGCCCGATACTATTCAAAGGATTAGACAACCATGTCGGCACTTGCGGAAGTAACGTATTTTTCGGTAATCTTCTTAACATGGGCAAGTGATTGACGCACAAATTTTTTTTGATAATAGCGCGCAACAGGCGCACCCAATCGCGCTAAAATATGATAAGGTTTTGATACTGCCGTAATTTCGTACCAAACCTGTCCGGCATTATCCATCCGTACCTCAAATAATTCTTTACCGCTTTCTGCGTGGTGCGTGAGTGTGCTGTAAGCAAAACCAAACCGTTGAGCATCATCGTTTATGTATAAAATGCGTGCCGTATTCATCCACCAAGTGCCGAGTACTTTGGCATTCATCACAACGACATCGTTAGGAGTAAATTTTTTATTTTGATAGTATATGCGCGCCCAAACACCAGGAAATATTGCCCAATCACGCATGGCGTTTTTCGCGGCATTAAAAGTTTTCGTTCCTTCACCAAGTAAAATACTGTTTTTATCGTGTCGAAAATCTTTTAAATTATTTTTGTCGTAATTGTGCAGTGCATTGCGTTGCGCTTCGATCAAATTATCGAGTTGTACTTTTGTCGGAAATGAAAACTGAAACATCATAAGGATTATGAACTAAAGAGAACTAAAACTATTATATATTCTTAAAATTCAAAAATGAAACGTAAAAAAATAGTAAATTGTTTTAGATGTAGAGACGCGATGCTTCGCGTCTCCTCCTAACGGAACAATCCAATTTGTTTTGTACCGATAGGGGAAGACGCGAAGCATCGCGTCTCTACAATACAACATAATTTTCTCTTTCAATTATTCATTATCCTTATAAATCAATATCTTTGCGGGAAATATTGTTTAGTCGTACATGCTGAAAGACGTAAAAATTTTTTTTCAAGAACGTTTGATTGCTCCGGTGTCGCACACCTTTTTACCTGTGAGAAACGCGTTGTCTGCGCTGTTTACACCTCTCGCACGTGTAATTGCACCCCTTAAAACGCAATTTGATGAACGTTGGGCATTTTTTGCCGCCGATCATCCAAGTTTCGCGATTTGGATTCGCCGTTCATTCAAGTTGGTGATGGGTTTTTACGCTTTGTATTTCATATTTGCTATCGGTTTGTTCGGCGAATTGCCGACTGTTACAGCACTTCAAGATATGCAAACCTTAAACACGTCGGAAGTTTATACTGCCGATAGTTTGCTTATCGGAAAATTTTATAAAGAAAATCGCAAAGATATTCACTTCGACAGTATTCCGACACACGTAGTGAATGCCTTGATTGCTACCGAAGATGAACGCTATTGGGATCACAGCGGTATAGATTTCAGGAGTTTTGCGCGTGTTTTTGTTCGTTCCTTTATAAAAGGTGATGAAGCCGGTGGCGGCGGTTCAACATTGTCGCAACAATTGGC
>JAYTNA010000138.1:0-2029 GCA_043748865.1 Saprospiraceae bacterium | reverse complement strand
CGCCATCATTTTTACAAGACATCATCGCACCGATGAGCGCGGCGGTTAAAATAAAAAACTGTAATTTTTTCATGAATTTTTTTGTTAAATCTTTTTTGTTAATTTTTTTTGTTAAAAGAATTTTATAGTAAAAAAGTTTACCGGTAAACGTAAATTTGTACCGTAGTAAAACCGACTTTACAAAACCGCGCAAAAGTAATACAATACTCTTAATTTCTTATGATGACTGTCATCAAAGTATTTATTAATGAATCGGAATTAATTTTAGCTGAAACAAAATCCTCAGAAACAATCAATGCCGATTTAACTGTACGATACAACGGTAAAGTAAAATCATTGCATCGGTACATAGATTATTTAGAAAAAACGCCAAAAAACACAAGTCTGCTCATATACTTTGATGACTTTGAAAAATTATGGGCAGATTATCAAGTGATTTATATAATTGTTGAAGCGGCAGGCGGTGTCGTGCAAAATGATGCAGGAGAAACTTTGATGATTTTTCGTCGCGGTTTCTGGGATTTGCCAAAGGGAAAAATTGATGCCGGCGAAACGCCTGAAATTGCCGCTGTTAGAGAAGTGCAAGAAGAAACCGGCTTAAAAAAAGTTACTTTAAAAAAGTTCTTGCGTCTAACTTATCACACTTACACATTCAATGAAAAAAGAATTCTAAAACCTACCCATTGGTATCTGATGTCCTCTAACGATACCGAATTTGTACCTCAGACATTAGAGGATATATTAGAAGTTAAATGGTTAAAAATTTACAAAATTTCGGGTATTAATTTTCGCATTTATGGCAGCATTGTTGAAGTATTAAACATGGTGGTGCAATAAATATGTTATAATAACGTTTTCATCAATAATCTTACATTTAAACTGAACATGGAATTTTTTTCTGCTAACGCTGAAGTCAAAACATTGAATCTTACAACCGTTTTAACAAGCATGAAATTTTTACTCGCCACTTGCTTATTTACTTTATTTTCATTTACCCATACTGCTTCTGCACAACTGCTTTCTGTAAAAGAAAATATTTCTAAACCAATTTCTTTTACGGAAAATGCTAAAAATAACGATTGGACGGTTTATTGTGACCATGAAAATCGCATTATTTATATTGATTTTGAAAAAATAAATACCAATTTGAGTGCCGTAATTGTAAAAGACAATCACGGTAAAGTTGTTTTTAAAGATGAAAATTTATGGCAATTGCCCGTAAATTCCATCTATGAAATTGATTGCTTGCGCTACGAAAAAGGAGAATACACACTTGAATTAAAATCATTTACTGCTTCTATTAAAAAAGGATTTAGTGTAAAATAATGAAAAATGAATAGTGAATAATGAATAATTTTTTTAAGATTGTTCATTATTCACTGTTTGTTGCTTTTTAAATAGACGTTGGATAATGGTTTCAACGTCTATTTTTTATTTAACAGCTTAGAGATTTAGAAAAAATACAAAAATTAGGGCATATACATTGGCACGTATTTCGCAACTGTTAAACAGAAGAATCAATTTATCTTACAAATTTTATTTCCCAAATTTACCGGATTACCAATCTTACACTATAATTATGACCAGAGTCTTAGTAATTGACGATGAAAAACGCATCAGAGAATCTTATAAAAAACTTTTGAAAACAATGGATTGCGTAGTAGATGTGGCGCACGGTAGTCTTGAAGGTATAGATTGTTTTATTAGTAGGATTTACGATGTTGTGCTTACCGATTTCAATCTTGATGAGCTGAACGGCTTACAAATGCTTGAGTTTTTTCAAATTATTGATGCAAAAATTCCTGTTATCTTTTTTTCAGGCATCGTTGACAGCAAAGTGATTGCAAAAATTTTAGAACAAGGTGCGTTTGATTTTGTACCACATTCTGCCGGTACACGTTTTTTGTTGCACACAATTAGTAAAGCAGTTTATGAGCGACCAAACCATGTGACGGACGTTACTGAAAGATGTAATGAATGTTAGGCATGTGAAACAAATAAAATCTAATTTTGCACGGCTGAATTATTT
>JAYTNA010000137.1:0-8925 GCA_043748865.1 Saprospiraceae bacterium | reverse complement strand
AGTCAAAACGTTTTTCATTAGAAAAAATTTGGATTAAGAAATAAAGTTTAAAAGGAAATACAAGTTCCGGGTGTCATTAAAATAAAAAGGAAATAGGGTTTAGAAAGTAAATGAATATTTTTTAGAATTTTTTTTGTGAGACTCTTTTAAAGTTTACGTTGCCGGGTTTTTAATTGTTACAAAGTTGGAAAATTATTTTGTTTTAAATTTTAAGTGGTTTATTTTGGGGATTGTTATAGAATTTATTTTTAGATTAGAGCGTTAACTTGTGAGTTTACAAGTTCATCTCGCTTCGTATGTGTTTAGCAGAATACAACCCTGCTCTATTTCTGAGAGCTGTATGCACTTTTTTTTACGTTACTTTAATTTTACCTACATAATTTTGTTTTTAACTAAATAAAAATGTACATTTGCAAAATTTTTCGATGCTCACTTTTAAAGATTCAGGTCTCAGCGATGCACTTCTCAAAGGCATAGAGACATTAGGTTTTGAAACACCCACTCCTGTTCAGTCATTAGTCATCCCGGCGGCACTAAAAGGTGCAAATGATATTATAGCGTTAGCGCAAACAGGTACGGGTAAAACGGCGGCTTTCGGCTTACCCTTGTTGCAACTAAGCGACCCGTCCATTCAACACGTTCAAGCACTTGTGTTATGTCCGACGCGCGAATTATGCGTGCAAGTAGCAAGCGACTTGAGCAATTACGCCAAATTTGATCACCATTATAAAGTGGTGGCAGTTTACGGCGGCACGCCAATTGATGCGCAAATTAGACAACTAAAAGCCGGTGTGCAAATTATTGTAGCAACGCCCGGTCGTTTAATAGATCTGATTGATCGCCGTGCAGTTTCACTCACGCACGTTGCACGTTTGGTTCTCGATGAAGCAGATGAAATGCTCAACATGGGTTTCAAAGAGGCCTTAGATACGATTTTGGAATCCGTTACAGGAAAAAAATCTGTCTGGTTGTTTTCTGCAACCATGTCGAGAGAAATCCGCTCGATAGCTGCTAATTACATGACAAATCCGGTAGAATTAAAAGCCGGCGGTCACAATGAATCGCACGCCAATATCGAACACGTTTATTATGTATGTCGTGCCGATGATCGTTACGAAACTTTGAAACGTATTGTGGATGCAACACCCGGTATTTTCGGTTTAATTTTCTGTCGTACAAAAGCAGAAGCCAAAGATGTTGCAGAACAAATGATGCGCGATGGTTACAATGCCGATTCGCTTCACGGAGATTTAACGCAAGACGATCGCGATCGCGTCATGAAACTTTTCCGCGATGGTACTTTGCAATTATTGATTGCAACGGATGTTGCTGCGCGCGGTATTGATGTGAGTGATATTTCGCACGTTATCAATTACGGTTTACCGGATGATGGCGAGGTTTACACGCACAGAAGCGGGCGTACAGGTCGCGCCGGCAAACAAGGGCAATCTATTGTAATTGTTTCCATGAAATTTGAACAACGTATTCGTGAAATCGAAAGACTTACGAAATCAACGTTCAAAAAAATGGTAATTCCTTCCGGCGAACAAGTTTGTCAAGCGCAATTGATGAATATTATCAGTAATGTTCAGAAAATTGAAGTGCAACACAAAGAAATTGAACCTTTCTTGCCGCAGATTTTTGAGCAATTGCGCGATTTAAGTAAAGAAGAACTTATTCAACGCATTGCAAGTATAGAATTCAATCGCTTTTTATCTTATTATAAAAACGCTGTTGACTTAAATGTTTATCCGCGTGTTTCGCGTCGTTATGAAGAAGGTATGGGTACACATGAAAATAGAAATCATTCGGGTTTACTCCGTGTGTTTGCAAATATCGGTGAACTGGACGGACTTACTAAAAAAGAATTTGTGCGCTTAATTACAACCGAAGTGGGTGTTCCGGCAAGTGCTTTAGGTGATATTCATATTCAACGCACTTTCATGCACTTTGAAATTGATCCAAAGTTTGTCGCGCAAGTGAAAAAAGAAATGGCGCAACTCAACGTCAACGGCAGACAAGTGCGCGTTGATGATGCAACACCACGTACCGGCGGCGGGGGCGAAAGAAGCAGCAGCGGCAGCTATTCTCCACGACCTCGCACCGAAAATAAATATGGCAGTGGAAAAGGAAATGACAGATTTGCCGGCAGCGGCAGCGCAGAAAGACGCAGCTATTCTTCACCAAATAAAAGTAGCGGCGGCGGAGATAGAAAAAGAAGATAAGAATTAATTGTTAGTTGTTAATGGTTAATTGTTAATGGGCAATTTTTTAATTAACCATTAACCATTAACAACTAACAATTAAAAAAATGGTTATTACTCTCATAGGTACCGGCAATGTAGCATGTCAATTGGCGCAGCGTTTCACAGCGAAACTTGCGCCAATTGATTTAATTATTGGTCGGAGCGAAAAAATACCAATGTGGATAACAATACTCAATACCCAATACCCAAGAATTAATACCCCATATACAGTTTACACCAGCGATTATTCAAAAATTTCTCCGGATTCTAATTTAATTATTATAGCTGTCAACGACGATGCTATTGAAGAAGTTGCGAAAAAACTTTCTCCATTTATTTCTTCCAAAACTTTAGTCGTTCATACTTCCGGCAGTATACCTTCCACTATTTTAAAGAATTATTGTAAGAACTTCGGGAGTTTATATCTGCTGCAAACTTTTACAAAAAATTTTACGCCCGATTTCGATACTATCCCCGTTTTCTACAATGCCACAGCCGGCTTAAAAAGCAAACAAAATTATTTTGAACATTTAATTATCGAGGTTGCACAGATACTAAGTCCGAAAATTTATTTTTTGGAAGATACCGATAGATTAACGCTGCACATTGCAGCCGTATTCGTCAATAATTTTACAAACCATCTATACACCATAGCTCAAAGTATACTTTCCGAAAAAAAAATTCCATTTGAAGTTTTATTACCCTTAGTACATGAAACTGTAAGAAAAATAGAAATACAATCGCCCGAAAAAGTGCAAACCGGTCCCGCTGTGCGTGGCGACATGAAAACGATTGAAAAACATCTGGATTTTCTTTCCGAAAAAAATGTTTTGTACAGAGCTATTTATGAAGCTGTTACTAAATCTTTGATAGGGTGATTGGTTGATTGATAATTGATTTATTAGTTTATTGGTAATTGGTTTATGAATCACTAAAAAAGCAATCACCAATAAACTAAATTCAAATTAATTCCGGAAAACCTTCATCCGCTAAACTAAAATGACGAAAATAGGCTGCTTCACGTTCCTCTTGTAAATTTTTTAAACTTTCTTCAATTTTTTTAATAAAACTCGAATCGAACATTTTTTTTACATCTTCCGGAGATTGAAGACGCACGTCATCGCGTAATTTAAAAATTTGTTCAATCATGCCCGATTCGCACTTCACGCTGAAAAGTCCGTCATTCTTAAAAATAGTTATTTTTATATTCGGGTGAGAAATATCTCCAACAATGCGCATATTTTTTTGTTTTATGATAATGATTGTGCAAAAGAACTGAAAATTAAATTTAATGACACTAAAGTTACCGGTTTTATTTAAAATTTTCTAACTGGATAAAGTTAGTTCATTGTAATTTTGTCCTGCGATATTAAAGAATATTAGTACAACCGATTTCGTAAAGAGTAAAAACGCACTTTGAAATACCGGTCAATGAAAAAATTTTATTAACATTTTAAATTTAATCTTATCCAATGAGACAAATTTTACCTCTTTTTTTAGCCGTTTTCGTTTCAATCACACTTTTCGGTCAAGGTAGAACCGACGGACGTATTATGCTGCAAGGTCGTATGGACGGTAGTCAAGAAGTGCCGGCTGTAAGTACTAAAGGCAAAGGCTTTTTTACAGTTTTTATCGAAGAAAATTACAGCAGCATTACAGTGACAGGTATTGTTGATAGTTTAAGCGGTTCAATTAAATCTTGTCATATTCATGATGGTGGTTTGGGTGTTGCCGGTCCGGTAGTTATTGATTTAAGTACTAAAATTAATGGCAATCGCATTTATGGCAGAGTATCGGGTATATCTCGTGATTTTATCAAAAAAATGATTCGCGGTGGTACTTATTTTAACGTTCATACTGCTGCTAATCCGGGCGGAGAAATTCGCGGACAATTGTACACGGAAACCGATTTACATTTTGTTTCTATTATGACCGCGAGTAGCGAAATACCGACCAATAGTTCGACCGGTTTTGGTTTAGGTAGTTTTGTTTTGAATCAAAGAGGTGATAGTATTCAATACAAAGCTATCGTAACAGGCTTAACAGGTCCAATTACAGCCACGCATTTTCATATCGGTAGCGCATCGGTAAGCGGTCCGGTAGCTGTCCCTTTATCTTTTAAAAATAATGTCATCTCCGGTACAGCTGCTATGCCTGTAGGCTTTTTCGATAGTTTAGCTGTCGGAAGTGTGTATTGGAATGTACATACTGCTGCTAATCCGGGCGGAGAAATTCGCGGACAAATTAATTTTGCCGGTTACAATGCTTTTGAAGCTCAAATGAACGGTGCGCAAGAAACGCCGCCTGTTACAACTACTGCAAATGGTTTAATGGTGGCATTCACTAATGGCACGCTCGATACTTTGACTTATTATGCAGTATATGATGGAGTCACGCCTACTGCCGCCCATTTTCATACAGGCGCATTCGGTGTTGCGGGACCGGTTTTAGTGGCTTTAACGCCATACACTCGTGCGCCAAATACTTATGTAGGCGTTTTAGCACTTGATTCTTCTTTAACAGCAACTTTTTTGAAAGGTGGGATGTATGCTAATATTCATAGTACCGCAAATCCCGGTGGTGAAATCAGAGGACAAGTAGTTCCTTCTGTACGTCAAGGTTATATTGCCGATATGTGTAGTGCGCAAGAAACTCCGCCTACAACTTCGAATGCTACCGGTTTAGGAGCTATAACACTAGACAGAAATAAGTCGAATTTACATATTGAAATGGTGACTACCGGTTTAACAGCAAATGCAACAAGCAGTCACATACACATAGGTGCTAAAGGTGTCGCCGGTCCGGTATTTATAAACTTTGGGACGCCTGCGGGTAACCAAGTTTCCGGTTATGCTACTAATTTGAGAAGCACTTTAATAGATTCAATCACTGCTGCCGGATATTTTAATATTCATACTCCTTTAAATCCCGGCGGTGAAATTCGCGGACAAATCGGCAAACTCGTATCTTCCGAATGTTTATTGGCGAGTGGTACTTATGAATTGAATGGTAAAACTTTAAAAGTAGTTTTATCACCAAATCCGGCTCAAGATGTTGTTAATGTGAATTTTGAAAGCAATGATGCTTTCCAAGCGCATTATACAATTTCTGATTTTACGGGCAGAACGGTTACACAAAAACAAATCAACGTTCAAAGCGGTGCGAATGAAATTGGAGTTAATGTTTCCGATTTAGCGAACGGCATTTACTTTATTCAAATGCGCACGTCAACGAACCTTTTGTTCAGTGAAAAATTGGTGAAGCAATAATCTTTTAATAGTCTTTTAATAAAAAAAACGGCTGTCGGTTTTCTGATAGTCGTTTTTTTTCATCAAAATTTAATACTTTTTTTTATTTCAGTCGAATTGTGATTTAAAAATAGTTTTACATTTACATTTACACGAAAATTTTAAAAGAGTTATCATGGCTCGAGCAAAAGCACCAACTATTTTATGGCGACCGTCAAAAAAAATGAAACAATCGAGTCGCTTGTTTCATTACTTAGAGTGGTTGAAAAAAGAAAAAAATCTTACGTTTAATACTTACGATCAAGTTTATGAATGGAGCATAAAAAATATTGCTGATTTTTGGATATCCATTTGGCAGTATTTTGAAATTAGCTATCAGCTATCAGCTATCAGCTATCATCAACCAGTGGATCTCAAAGCTCAAAACTCAAAGCTATTTCCTGTTTCCGACGACGCGATGCCGCATACAAAATGGTTTGAAGGAACTGAATTAAATTATGCAGAACATATTTTCAGAAATTATAAGGAAAACGAAACGGTTTTACTTCATGCTACAGAAAATTCATTTGTAGAGACGCAATGCATTGCGTCTTTATCTTGGAAAGATTTTAAAAAACAAGTCGCCCAATGCGCGAATTTTTTGAAACAAGCCGGCGTAAAAAGTGGTGATCGGGTTGTCGGATATTTGCCGCACACACCGGAAGCAATTGTTTGTTTTTTGGCGAGTGCAAGTATCGGAGCAGTTTGGTCGAGTTGTTCGCCGGATTTCGGTACGTCATCGGTTGTTGATAGGTTTCAACAAATTGAGCCGAAAGTTTTTTTTGCGGCAACGCATTACGGATATGGCGGAAAAATTTTTGACAGAACACAAACCATACACGATATTGCGACAACTTTACTGACGCTCACGAAATTAGTTTTAATTTCAGATAAAAAAGGCGATGAAAACCTACCGCGCACAATAGATGAAATAACTATTTTTTGGAAAGATATTTTAGAAACACCGATAACTTCAGATTTAAAATTTGGAAAAGTACCGTTCGATCATCCACTTTATATTTTGTTTTCGTCCGGCACAACCGGCGCACCGAAAGCGATTGTTCACGGACACGGGGGAATTCTTTTAGAGCATCTAAAATATTTAGCTTTTCACAACGATGTGAAACCCGGTGAAACTTATTTTTGGTATTCGACAACAGGTTGGATGATGTGGAATTTGTCGGTGTCGGCTTTATTGGTAGGTGCAAAATTATTTATTTACGACGGTTCACCCGCGTATCCCAATTTAGAAAAACTTTGGTCTTTAGCGGATACTTTACCGATTCACCATTTCGGTACAAGCGCAACATTTTTAATTGGCTGTATGAGAGCGGATTTAGAAATTATTTCTAAATTTCCTTTAAAACATTTGCGCTCGATTGGTTCAACCGGTTCACCTTTGCCGGACGAAGCATTTGATTATGTTTATAAAAAAATTAAAAAAAATGTTTGCCTAATATCTGTTTCCGGCGGAACGGATATTTGTACGGCTTGGGTCGGCGGCAATCCGTTTGCACCGGTGCGCGTCGGAGAAATTCAATGTCGTTGTCTCGGTTGTGCGATGGAAAGTTGGGACGAATTAGGCAATCCGATTGAAGGAAATAAAAATGAGGTAGGCGAAATGGTTGTAGTAAAACCGATGCCTTCAATGCCGATTTATTTTTGGAACGATCCGGATTTTAAAAAATATCTCTCAAGTTATTTTGAACATTACGCCGGTATTTGGCGGCATGGCGATTGGGTAAAAATTACGAATCGCGGTACACTCGTTATTTACGGGCGATCCGACGCAACACTCAATAGACAAGGGGTGCGTATCGGAACTGCCGAAATTTATCGCGTTATGGATAGTATTCCGGAAATAAAAGACAGTCTCATTGTCAATTTAGAATTAAAAAACGGACAACATTTCATGCCTTTATTTGTTACGTGCAAAGAAAATGTTGTTTTAGATGCAGCGTTAAAGAAAAAAATAAATACGGCGCTGCGCGAAGCCTATTCACCGCGGCACGTTCCGGACGATATTGTTTTAGTAAACGATATTCCTTACACCATTTCCGGAAAAAAAATGGAAGCACCTGTGAAAAAGATTTTAATGGGGATTCCGAAAGAAAAAGCCGCCAATTTAGGCAGTATGCGTAATCCGGAAGCATTAGACAATTACAAATTACAAATTACGAATTACGAAAAGTTTTTGTAATTTAAAATTTATATCCAATCATTCGTAATTCGTAATTAAGAAAAAATGAAACCACTAACTACAACCGAATTTTTATTGAACGCTGACGGCAGTGTTTATCATTTACATTTAAAACCGGAACACGTTGCGGAAACAATCATCACGGTCGGCGATCCGGAACGCGTTGCGGAAGTGAGTAAACATTTTGAGCGCATTGAATACAAAATCCAAAACAGAGAATTTGTGACGCATACCGGATTCTTTAAAAACGGTAAGCGCGTAACTGTTATTTCAACGGGTATTGGTACGGATAATGTAGAGATAGTTATTACTGAAATTGACGCACTTTTTAATATTGATTTTGAGACGCGGTTGCCTAAATCTAAAATTACGTCATTAAATTTTATAAGAATCGGTACGACAGGCACTATAAAAAACGAAATTGCGTTAGACAGTTTTTTAGTCGCAGAAACCGCAATTGGTTTAGATAATTTGATGCACTTTTACGACGCTCCGAACAATTCCGATGAATTACTTTTATCGGATGCTTTGGCGGAATACATTGAGAAAAAAAATGAAGATTTATTTATTTTTCCCTATGCTTTTTCTGCAAGTAAAACACTTTTGGCGCAATTTTGTGTGGAACCTTTTATTAAGAGTATGACGGTGACAACACCGGGGTTTTACGCACCGCAAGGCAGAGCGATGCGCACAAAATTGACGGAACGTAATTTAGTCTTCATTCTCGGCAGTTTTAACTGGAAAAACACATCGCTCACAAATTTTGAAATGGAAACTTCTGCACTTTATGGTATGGCGCGTGTTTTAGGGCATCATGCTGTTTCTGTTTCTGCTGTTTTAGCCAATCGCGTACAAGAAACTTTCAGTACACAATCGCAGGAAACTATAAATAAACTCATCGAAAAAGTAATAGAAATAATTGGTAGAAATGGTGAATGATGAACAATGAATGACAAATTTTATTGAATTTCCGATTTATATGATATAGAATTTAAGAAAAAAAATTTTTTTTGAAAAATTTCTTTTCTTTTTCAATACAAAGTATAATTTTGAGTCGAAATATAGAACAACAAAAAATAAAATAAATACAATACACACAGTTTTCATGGCAAAGAAAGTATCCAAACCGCGTTTAGTAAAAGATTATCTAAAACTTCCCAAAGAAGTTCAAGCGGCAATTAAGTTGGAATAT
>JAYTNA010000136.1:0-2062 GCA_043748865.1 Saprospiraceae bacterium | reverse complement strand
TGCCGGTGACACAACGCACTGATGCAAAATTCAGTTCACTCGGTATCGTTCAAGCAGCAGTTTTGGGTTTAACGGATCCGACTTACAATGCCAACAACAATATGCAATTTATCCCGAACATGGACGGTTTCCCGAACGGTCGCCGTTTAGAAGATGATGTAACGCGCATTGAGTTGCAAGCCGTTTCAGGTGTAGCATTAGCAGCAGTAGGTTTATGGTACGATGATTGGGTAATCGGACAATCACCATTAACGCCGAAACTTTTAAATGTTTTGGGTTATACCACCGGTGTTGAAAAAAATGATGTGCCTTTCAAAACAACATTTCCTTACGTACAATCACCTTTCAGTGGTTATAAATATCATTTTAAAAATCAGTAATTGGTTATTGGTTATCCGTTATCCGTTATCCGTTATTGGTTAATCGTTATCCATGAATCGTTATTTTTTATTCGTTGCATACAAACAAAATAACGAATAACGGATAACAGATAACCAATAACGTTTTTCTAAAAAAAAATAAAATAATTAAAAATGAAAAAATATACTTCAGTTCTACTGAAATTAATTTTAGTAATGCTTCCCATTTCAGGTATTGTCTATTATAATACAGACAGAAATTATTTGGAAGCATCAAGTCACCGCGAAGCACCGCTAATTGCGAATGATCCTTTGGCGGATAACACAGACTTATACGCGTTTCGCAGTCCGGACGATACAACAACCGTAACCGTTATCGCCAATTATATTCCGCTTCAAGTGCCGCAAGGAGGACCGAATTATGCGTCATTCGGTGAAAATATCCGTTACGAAGTACACATCAAAAACGATGCTTCTACTGCCGGTGACGATATTACTTACCGTTTTACCTTTACGAAAGTGAACGAAGACAGTACTACGTTTTTCAATATTCGCCTCGGCAAACAGAATTTGAAAACGACTTACAAATGCGAAAAAAGCCTGAAAGGCGGTGCGTTTACAACAATCGTCGCTTCCGGAACCGTTCCGCCGCCAAATATCGGACCGCGGTCTATTGATAATGCGACTTTGGGCTTGGGTAAAAGCTACAATCAATTAATTACTGCCGCAATTGCAACAGGCACAAGCGGCGAAACAATTTATTGCGGTCCGGCAGAAGATCCTTTTTTTGTTGACTTAGGCGGTATTTTCGATTTAGGTCAAACACGCGCCGGCGGAACAGGTGATAATGCACCGGCAGATGCAGTGGCTTGTAAAAATATCCATTCCATTGTTTTAAAAATTCCGATTTCAAGTTTGCAAAAAGCCGGTAAAGATGTAACGAAAGCCGCAAATATCTTAGATGCCGATTATGTTGTGGGTATCTGGGCATCGGCAAGTCGCCAACAAACGCGTGTAATGGATAACACAACGGGTAAACAAACGACAAGCGGTAATTGGGTGCAAGTATCGCGTATCGGTATGCCGTTAACTAATGAAGCAGTTATTCCAATCGGCAGCAAAGATCGTTGGAATCTTTTAACGCCTTATACAGAAGACCCGAACATGGATAAGTATTTCACGAATCCGGAACTTGGTTTGTATATGGACGACGCACAATTCGGTGGTGCCGTACCGGCTTTTGCTAAATTGCGCACACAACGCGCATCGGCAACGGTTTTAGGTAATGTAGATTTCGGTAACTCGAAACAAGGTCTCTATGTAATTTACGGTCATCCGGCAACGAAAGGCTCGGCTTTAGATACGGCAATTTTCGGTAAATATTTATTGCGTCCTAATCAGCCGCGCTCTGTGGATTTATTGCCGATATTTTATACCGGCGTACCGAATCTCGCACCTTATCAATTAGCGACAGGCAAAACACCGGGTAATCCGTTCACGGCGGGCAAACCGTTTATCAATAATTTTCTTCCGACTTTCGGCGATATGTTGCGTTTGAATATGGCAGTGCCGATTACACCACGCAACCATCCAAAATTCAGTTCTTTGGGTATAGTTAATGCGGCAGTTTTAGGTTTAACGGATACAGCGTATAATAAAAACAATAGTCTGCAATTCATTCCGAATATGGACGGTTTCCCGAA
>JAYTNA010000135.1:0-1827 GCA_043748865.1 Saprospiraceae bacterium | reverse complement strand
TTGTGTTGCTTCGATATAAAAAAATCTAAAAAGGCTTGGCGAATTTGTTGAGCAGTCATTACGATTTTGGATTTACGATTTTGGATTTTGGATTTACGATTTGGAAGACGCGATTCCTAATCGTTGAAAAAAATTTCGCAAAAATAAGGATTTTATCGGCTATTGATTGTTCTTGAAGGGATTTATTTGAATTAGGTATTTGAAATTTTCCTTGCAGTCTTTACGAAAAACTTTGCGCTCTTTGCGTTAAAATTAAATGCAGTGAACTGCAATTCTTTTTACAATTGTCAGTGTTTTTCAGTAATAAGAAGGTACGCGAGCGAGGAAATATTTTTAGTAATTTAGCGATCTCCATATTTTTTATTTCTAATAGAATTTTGTATTGGTAAAACAAAAAAAATATAACTTGAGATTATTACAGTACTAATATCACAAGTCTTAAAAATAATCATCCAAGATTTTTTATTTAATATAACCGCAATTAAATTCATGTCTGCTCCATAAATCAAACTTATAATTTCATTAATTAAAAAAAAAGAATTAATAAAATATATGGCGAGTATAAATTTTTAAAATCAATTTTCCGAATTATGAAGAGCAAAAAATAAATCGTTATTAAAGATACTGTACCAATGACTATCAGCATACTAATCATAATTTCGATACCTTCACTTTTAAAAGAAGCTATTAATGGTATTAATAACGCTGAGATTGTTGTTTTAAAAACAGAAATACTTTAAAACATCTAAAAATTTGAATTTATACACACTAATTTAATGATTTGTGACAAAAGTTTGGTATTTTGTTGTTGTTTACGTTTAATATGCCGCTTAGTTATTTTATAAACTTGTCAGTATATCTTAATGCTAAATAGATTATAATAAGTGCAAACATAATTTTAAAGAAAGCTAAATGTGTCGTCAAAGGAACACTGTGCGATGAGGCATTTACAGGTCCCAACCAAAATAAGATTACTAATACAAAAAGTATGATAGTCAAATATTTAAGTACAGAAATCAATATTTTCATTTTTGATTATTTTTCAGCATAAAAAAAATCGCGCCGAGAAATCTAATTCTTAGCGCGATTTTTTTACCCTACTTTCTTCAATGCAAAATTTCCGTATTTTTAAATTTTTCAAAAAATTAATTTTTTTCAATTCCGGAAATTCCAAAAATTCCGAAAATTCAGGTCTTATTTAATTTTAAAAGCTTTTTTCACTTTGTCCACATAATCCAATTTTTCCCAAGTGAAAAGTTCGACTTTAACGGTTTTACTTCTGCCGTCGGGTGAAGTAAAAGTTTTTTCAACAATTTCATTCGCGCGACCCATGTGACCATAAGCTGCTGTTTCAGAATAAATCGGATTGCGCAATTTCAAACGTTTTTCGATGTGATATGGGCGCATATCAAAAATTTCTGCCACTTTGCTTGCAATTTCACCATCCGACATTTTTACTTTTGCCGTGCCGTAAGTCGTTACAAAGATACCCATAGGTTTTGCAACACCAATCGCATAACTCACTTGCACCAAAACTTCGGAACAAACTCCCGCCGCTACTAAATTTTTTGCGATGTGGCGTGTTGCATAAGCTGCCGAACGATCTACTTTAGAAGGATCTTTTCCCGAAAATGCACCGCCGCCGTGCGCACCTTTTCCGCCGTAAGTGTCCACGATAATTTTTCTGCCCGTTAAACCCGTATCGCCGTGTGGTCCGCCGATAACAAATTTGCCGGTCGGATTGATGTGATACGTGATTTTGTCGTTGAAAAGTTTTTTTGTTTCGGCGTTACATTTTGCCATCACACGCGGAATTAAAATATTGAT
>JAYTNA010000134.1:0-10217 GCA_043748865.1 Saprospiraceae bacterium | reverse complement strand
CGAATTCGTCGCTCGGGAACATCACCGCGGCGGTGCGATTGGTGACGCCGCCCTTGGTTGCCAAGGTCTTCAACAGGCGGCCGAACTGCTTGCCTTCGTCTTCGGTGACGCGAAAAGCCCACTTGCGGTCTCGGGTGAGGCCCGGCGCCGAGGCGGCATTTGGAATCTGCACGATTTCCAGGCGCTCACCGGCGGCGAAGCCGACCTGCGCTTCCTGACTGGAGAAGGGGCCGATGATGCCCAGCGCACGGGCGTCCTCGGCGAATTTTTGCGCCGCGACCTGGGCGTTCTTGGCTTCGCTGCCGGTGTCGAATTTTTCAACCCGCAGTTTCCTGCCATTGACCCCGCCGGCGGCATTGATCTCGGCCACCGCGATGTCGACCGCGATTTCGGTGCCGACGCCGACGCCGGAATAGCGACCGGTCTTGGCATGGGTCAGGCCCAGCACCAGTTCCTGCGACAGCGCCGGCGTGGCCACGCAGGCGGCGAAACCGACCAGCAAATAACGCAATTTCATGTCGGCATCATACGCTTCAAGCGGTTTGTTCAATTGAATATCCACACGCGACAAATGAAAAGCGCATGCATCACAAGACGGGTCTTTGTCCAAAATTTCTTGAAACAATTTTGCGGCAGCGTCTAATTTACCTAACTGTTGCTCGTGCAAACCTGCAATAAATTTCTGTTGGTTCTGTACTTCCAATTCTGTTACGCGCACATCGCGTGTCTGATTATTGATTTGTGCATGCGTCAAAATTGGTGCGCAAGCGAGTATCAAAAGTATCTTAATTATTTTTTTCATTTACGGGATGTGGATTTTGGACAATGGACTTACTGACGATAGACTCACTTACTTTAGGCTTATTTACTTACTGATTCACTAACAATGGATAAAACTTTTCTAATGTCAGTGAATCCACCATTAGTGAGTCTATCGTTCTTCATCCGAACATTCTAAAAACGAATGACAGATGTATAATGTTGCGTCTTATTTTTTGCCGGCTTTAAAAAAACGCGTGAATAAAAAAGTAAAAAGACGTTAATATACATCAACGCCTTTTTATTTCTAAAAATAAAATTTAGTGATAAAATTTAAGCAGTTACACCGGATTCTACCTTGTGAAAATAAATGTACGAAGTAATTAATAAAGCAAGCCCAACCAATGGAAATAATACGCTTTGTCCCATGTTAATGTGTGCAATAGTAGCTGATACCGTTACGATACCAAAACCGGCATACGCCCATTCTTTAAATCTTGAAGGCACCATCGGAAGAAGCAAAGCAGCGACACCCAAAATTTTGGCTGTACCTAACTCTACTCTAAACCAATCCGGAAAACCCATGGTGTGAAAAGCTTCTTTCATTTCAGGTTTTATAAAATACATAACACCTGACATCAACATCATTGCTGATAATAAACCTGTTGAAATCCAATAAATGAGATTGTTTTGTTTCATGTTTAAAGTTTAAATAAAGTTTTAAATTAATTTACAGAGTTGTCCACTGAACAACACGACAAAGATAATTTGATTTAAGTATATTTTTGTAACCACTTTACTAAAGGTAACTATTTTTTTTACTCAAACATTTAATAAAATTTCCCAAACAATTAAAGTACTATCGTCGCCGGCAGAAATAAGTGTAGTATCGTCGTGCCAAAGCAAATTATTTACAGAACGAATGTGCGCGGCATTTTTTAAGGTGTTGATGACTTTTAATAATTCTATTTGAGAAGTGCTTTCATTAATACGCCAAATTTTTACCGTTTTATCTCGACTTGCGGTGGCAAAAATATTTTTTTTGTGCGGATGGAAAACAATCGCATAAATCGCGGAAATATGTCCAGCAATAATTGTCGTTGGTTGGTCTTGTGCATCAACTTTAGAAAAGTTTAAAACTTTTTCAACGTTAGTTGTAATTGAGTTATCATCTATCCGCCACAATTTCAGCAAGGCATCTTTACCGCCACTCAATAAATATTTTTGATGAGTTGCAAGACTTAAAACGGAATCTTTGTGTGCGTTGCGTTGCGTATATAAAAGTTCGAGTGTGTTTTTGTCTAAAAAATAAATATTACCGTCACTTGCACCGACTGCTAAATTTTTTTCGCCAATAAGACAAATGCTGCGCAAACTTTTTGTCGAAAGTTGAACGCCTTCATGCGTTTTTAAGTTTTTATTTGCATAACGATGTAAAATTCCATCGCCGCCGCAAGTAAGTAAATCATTGCCGACGCACAAAATTTTATAAATTCCTTTTTTATGATTTTTTTGATAAGTGACTTCACGCGCTTCATCTGTACCGATGCTGTGCAATCCGCCGGATTTATCGCCAGCATAAATCGTTTTGTTGTAGGCATCATAATATAAAGCGTAAACACTGTCGGGAACTGTTGCAATTAATTTTCCGGTATTTGTTTTGGTTAAATCCCATTCAACAATCCAACCTTCACCGCCGCCTGAAAAGATTTTATCCGCCGATATACCTTCGCATAAACCGTAAACAGCTGCATTGTGTCCTGAAAGTTGTTGAAGTTTATTTATCATTTTGGATTTTGGATTTTCAATTTTGGATTGAAAAATAAAACCGCAAAAGAATTTTTTCTTTGCAGGTTTATTTTTTCAAAAAAGATTCTCAAAAAAGATTCTCAAAAAAAACCAAGATTAAATGATTTAAAGATTGACATGATAAAAAATCTAAAATCGAAAATCCAAAATCCAAAATCGAATCATTGTTGTTGAAAAACATATCTAACGATATTTGCGCCCATTTGCAATGCTTTAGTTCTGATTTCTTCCGTATCATTGTGTACATCATCCCAACCGTCACCTAGATCTGATTCGTAATTATAAAATGCTACCAATCTGCCTTGATAAATAATACCGTAGGCTTTCGGTGCTTTGCCGTCGTGTTCGTGTATTTTCGGAATACCGGTCGGAAATTCGTAAGTCTGATGATAAATTGGATGCGAGAAAGGCAATTCGGTAAGCTCCATATCCGGAAAAATTTTTTTCATCGCCGGACGAATATAAGGATCCATACCGTAATCATCGTTAATGAATAAAAATCCGCCGCCGAGTAAATAAGCGCGTAAATTTTCAGCTTCTTGTGTACTAAACACCACGTTACCATGACCAGTCATATAGGTGAACGGATAATTGTAAACGTCGGCACTGCCGGCTTCTACCGTTGCATAATCGAGATCGAAATTAGTGCCGAGATTTTTATTACAAAACACGGCTAAATTTTTCAACGAATTAACATCATTATACCAATCACCGCCGCCACTGTATTTCAACAAAGCAAATTTTAAAGTCGGTTTCGGTTTAAATGCGCTGAATGAAATGAGTAAACAGAAAGCTAAAAAACCAAAAAATATTTTTTTCATTTTAAGTATTTTGTATCGCATATTTAACCTTGTCGAAGTTCTCGAGAAACAACTAACCAACCAACTAACTAATTATTAAATTAAAAGCACAACAAGCAAATATCCCGGCGGTTTCTGTTCTTAAACGCGAATCACCGAGACTCACATCCGTAAAACCGTTTTTATGCGCCAATACAATCTCTTCAGGTGAAAAATCGCCTTCGGGACCAATAAGTATAACGGCATTTTTTTCTTTTTGGTACGATTTATCTAAAGTAGTTTTTGTCGTACTTTTATCAATATGCTCTTCGCAATGCGCCAAAAGTCTCACACTGTTTTTAAAATCCCGTAAAACAAAATCATCAAAAGATTGTGCCGGATGCAATTGCGGTAAAAAACTGCGCAAAGATTGTTTCATAGATGAAACAAGAATTTTATTCAAACGTTCCGGTTTTATTATTTGGCGTTCGCTGCGTTTACAAACCAAAGGCGTGATGGCGTGAATACCGATTTCGGTACATTTTTCTAAAAAAAATTCAAATCTGTCTATGTTTTTTGTCGGTGCAATGGCGATGTGCAACAAAGATGTCAGTGGTGTTTCATATTTTTTTTCTAAAATATGTACCGCGCATTTTTTTTTGCCGATGTCAATAATATTACCGCGATAAATATTGCCGACACCGTCGGTAAAAGATAATTCATTGCCGATTTTCATGCGTAAAGTTTGCGTCGCGTGGTGTGCTTCATCAACATCAAAAGTGGCTATCTGACCGTCAATTTGTTGCGTGTAGAATAATTGCATGAAACAAGTGTGAGGTATGAAGTGTGAGGTGTGAAGAATGAGGTATCAAGTATTGGACAAAAATATTTTTTAGTCTTCATGCATGATACCCGGAACCTCATACCTTTAACCTCATACTTATTAAAAATACAAAAAAACGACTAAAAACTAAAAAAAAACAAAATACTTATAATTACCGGCAAAAAATTTAAAAAATGCCTTTAAATTTGTTTTTTTAAAAAACTCATCAATAACATTAACACCAACAGTTCTTTAATTGAAACACTTTAAATTTAACAATCTATCATGAGAAATTTATTTCCAAACATCGAATCGGCAATTATTCTTATTGCCATAATTGTTGCGGCACTTTGGGGTGCCAGTCAATGTCGCAAAAAGACAACAGAATCAACCATAAGAAACGTGCCTACTGAATCAAGTATAGGTTCATCTTCTTTGCGCGACAGTGTAATTTTGACATCCGGTGTTTCACCGGCGGCAATAAAACCGCGTACAAAACCGATTGTGCCTGTGCCGACATCTATACCGTCGAATATTCCGGATAATTATGGCGTAATAACTTTGCCTAATAATACTGTGCCAATGGTGACACAATTGCCGCAACAGCAAGGCATTGCAACACCCCAACCCATTCGGATTGTACCGCAACATCAAACAAATGTTAATTCTAAAGGTGTTCCGGATTCATACAATACAGCACCTTCAAGCGGTACGGTTTTATACGTTCTTATTGACGGAATGCACATTCGGACGCAAGCAAATTTAAAATCGAAATCGTTAGGCAGATTGCGCAATAATGATTACGTTTACTTTATGAATGAAGTAACAGAGACGCCGGAGTGTGTACATTTAATTAACGGTAAAGAAGTTTGTAAACCTTGGTTTAAGGTGAAAACAAAACGTGGTACTGTCGGTTGGGTACATGGTTCCGGCGTAGATTTTTATAAACGCAAAGCGACGGATAATCTTTAATTTTAGTCGGTTAGTTATTTAGTCGGTTAGTCAGTTAGTCAGTTAGTCAATAAATATAACTAACCCACTAACCAACTAAATAACTAACCGACTAAATAAATAACTAAATACATGGAAACTTATGGAATGATAGTAATGATGGCAACACCGTTTTTTTACGGCTTGGTACTTTTTGAAAATTGGTATGACAGGCGCAATGGGAAAAATACTATGCGCAACATGGATACTATTGCGAGTTTGAGTTCGGGTATTACCAACGCAACAAAAGATGTTTTGGGCTTGGGCTTTGCTTTAATCAGTTACCAATTTTTAGTCGAGCATATTACCGTTTATAAAGTGCAAACGACTGTGCTTACTTACATCATTGCATTTTTATCTTTAGATTTTGCAGGCTATTGGGGACATCGTTGGGCGCATACAATTAACTTTTTTTGGAACAAACACCTCGTACATCACAGCAGCGAAGAATTTAATTTAGCGTGTGCTTTGCGACAATCTATTTCAATGTTCGTCAATCTTTTTGTTTTTTTGATGCTGCCGGCGGCTTTGTTGGGTGTTGAATATAAAGTGATTGCAATTGTTGCGCCGTTGCATTTGTTCGCACAGTTTTGGTATCACACGCAACATATCGGCAAGATGGGTTTTTTAGAAAAAATATTTGTCACGCCGTCGCACCACCGCGTACACCACGCGATTAATTCGATTTATGTGGATAAAAACTACGGCGAAATTTTTATTCTTTGGGATAAATGGTTCGGCAGTTTTCAACCAGAACTCGATGAAGTGCCGCCCGTTTACGGTATCACGCGACCTGTGAGTACGTGGAATCCGATTAAAATAAATTTTCAACATCTTTGGTTACTCATTCAAGATGCTTGGCGCACAAATAATTGGCGCGATAAATTTCGCCTTTGGTTTATGCCGACCGGCTGGCGACCGGCAGATGTTGCCGAAAAATTTCCGGTGAATAAAATTGATGACGTGTATGCGTATAAAAAATATGATACCAACAATTCGAAACAAATGCAAACTTGGATATGGGTGCAGTTCATCATGACTAATTTCTTTACGCTTTATTTGTTCGGCAATCTCGGACACATCGGGGCACCGAATATGTTTTACTATGGCTTATTTCTCTTTCTTAGTGTTTATAGCTTTACAGAATTAATGGATTTAAAGCAAGACGCTTTTGTTTTTGAATTAATAAAAAATGTTTTAGGTATCATTTTAATTTATATTACCGGTTCTTGGTTTGGTGTAGAAAAATTAATACCATCAGGAACGATTTTAATTATCGGATATTTTATTATTTCAACCGGCGTAACGGCGTATTTTGTACAAAAAGAAATCAAACCTGAATTTTCAAAATTTAAAGAATTATCTAATTAAGTGCATTATTGAATCAAAATTTAAAGAATTATTGAAATTTTCAGAATGTGTACTTACGCATTTTGAAAATTTCGGTAATTCCGGTAATTCTGATTCAGAAATCAACTTAACGAATAACCGATAACCGATAACAAATCAACTAAAAATATGCGTAAACTCAGAATGGGAATGGTGGGCGGCGGACGCGGTGCTTTTATCGGAGCCGTGCATCGCATGGCGGCAGCACTTGACGGACAAATTGAACTCGTATGCGGTGCTTTCAGTAGTCATCCGGAAATGTCAAAAAAATCCGGTGGCGATTTATATTTACCGGACAACCGCGTCTATCCGGATTTCAAAACTATGATTCTCGCCGAAAAAAAATTACCTGCAACAGAGCGTATGGATTTTGTGAGTATCGTGACACCCAATCACGTACATTTTCCGCCGGCAAAAATGGCACTCGAAAATGGTTTTCATGTCGTGTGCGATAAACCGTTGAGTTTCGATATGAAAGAAGCCCACGCTCTCGAAAAAATTGTCAAATCAACGGGTTTACATTTCGCGCTCACGCACAATTATACCGGTTATCCGATGGTAAAAGAAGCGCGTGCAATGATACAAGCCGGTACACTCGGAAAAATAAGAAAAATTCACGTCAGTTATCCTCAAGGTTGGTTATCATCTTATAAAGAATCCGGCGACAACCCGCAATTAAAGCAAGCATCGTGGCGCACCGACCCGAAACGCAGCGGTATTGCAGGTGCGATAGGTGACATCGGTACACACGCCGAAAATTTAGCGGAATACATTTCCGGATTAAAAATAATAAAACTGTACGCACAACTTAATACTTTCGTCGAAGGACGTTTACTTGATGATGACGGTAACATTTTCATAGAATACAACAATGGAGCGAAAGGTGTTTTAATTGCTTCTCAAATTTGTGCGGGCGTAGAGAATGGTTTGAACATCAACATTTACGGTGAAAAAGGCGGACTTGAATGGCAACAAATGGAGCCGAACAGTTTAGTTTATCGTCAAATTGATTTGCCAATTCAAACTATCAGAACAGGTATCGGTACTTTATCCGAAGCGGCACAATTGCACACCCGTTTGCCGGGCGGACATCCGGAAGGTTATCTCGAAGCATTTGCAAATATTTACAGAAATTTTGCCAAAACAGTTCAAGCCGGTTGGCTCGGCGAAACACCAAATCCGTTACTCGATTATCCGACGGTCGAAGACGGTGTGCGCGGCATGGATTTTATTTATAAAGTCGTCGAGTCGAGTAAAAAAAATAAGTGGATTGAGTTTTAATTATTCATTGTTCATTGTTGATTAATAAATGATTCGCTACGAAAAAGATACCGGTAACATCGTCACGCTGACACTTGATATGCAAGGTGTTGATCAAAATACTTTGTCGGAAGACATCGGTAATTCTTTTATTCCGGTTTTGCAACACATGAAATCTGAAAAAAATAAAGGCGGACTTAAAGGCGTGATTATTACTTCCGGCAAAAACGATTTCGTAGTCGGTGGCGGATTGGAATATTATCACGATACAACTGATGCTGAAGCAATTTTTAAATCTTCGGAAATGCTGGCGCAATTTTTTCGGGATTTGCAAAGTCCGGGTGTACCGGTGGTAGCTGCTATAAACGGAAAAGCACTCGGTCCCGGATTCGGTTTGGCTTTAGCTTGCCATTATAGGATTGCGATAGATAATTCGGATATAAATGTCGGTTTAACAGAAACTTCACTCGGACTTATTCCGCGTGGCGGCGAAATTGTGCGTTTGTTATGGTTGTTAGGAATTGAACGCGCTTATCATATCGTTTGCGATGGGCATTATTACACGCCGCGCGAAGCATTATCCGTTGGTATCATTGATGAATTGGCGACAGATCAAAGGGATATGATGAATAAAGCGCGTGCTTGGTTATCCGAACATCGTGAAGGGTTTATCTTGCCTTGGCAGATTGAATCACGTCAAACCTATCAACAATTCAGTAAAACAGATACGCAAACCATTTGCAGACAACTCATTGCCGAGCAATTTAAACGCACACGTCATATTTTTCCTACGTATCAAGCGGTGTTGAGTACATTGGCAGAGGCTTGTTCCGTTGATTTCGATACAGCATGTCGTATTCAAAGTCGTTACTTTACGCGCGTTTGTTTAACGCCGGAAGCGCGCAATATGACGAAGGCTTTTTGGTATGATTTACGTGCTATTCGTCGCGGCGATAATCGTCCGCGCGGTTTCGGCAAATTTCGTCCAACAAAAATTGGTGTTATTGGTTCCGGATTGATGGGTTCAGGTATTGCATATTCGTGTGCGCAAGTCGGGTTAAAAGTTATTTTGAAAGATATTTCGCGCTCTGTGGCAGAGAAAGGCAAAAGTTATTCGGAAAATAAATTAAAAATATTGGTAGCCGAACAACAATTGTCGTCGGAAGAATCGCAACTTATTTTAGCGCGCATTACCGCTACCGAAAAAATGGAAGAGTTGCGTGATTGTGATATTATTATTGAAGCAGTTTTTGAAAATCAGCAATTAAAATCAAAAGTACTGAAAGAGGCAGAAACTTTTTTAGATGAATATTGCCTCATCGCTTCCAACACCAGTTCTATTCCTATTACTAAACTCGGAAAAACTGCCGCACATCCGGATCAATTTTGCGGTTTGCGTTTTTTTAGACCCGTTGACGATGAGCCGCTCGTCGAAATTATTAAAGGTGAGTCCACGAGTGATGAAACGATTGCCCGTGCTTTTGATTTTATTAAAATGATAAAAAAAATTCCGATTATTGTGAAAGATAGCTGGGGTTTTTTTGCAGGTCGTGTGCGTAATACTTATATTTTGGAAGGCATAGCACTACTCGGCGAAGGTTTTCCGGCAGCTCTGATTGAAAATATAGGTTTGCAAACCGGTATGCCTTTGGGCCCTTTAGCTTTGGCTGATGATTTATCGCTCGATTTAGTGCAAGAGTATGAACGCCAAGCAGCAGATTTGTATGGACCGAAATATGTGCGACATCCGGCAGCAGAACTTTTAGATAAAATGATTGAAGCCGGCAGACACGGTTTAGATGTACGTGCCGGTTTTTATGCGTATGAAAAAGACGGCACTCGCTTGCTTTGGATGCCCGAAAATATGTGGACTCCGAACAAAACGGTAACCCTCACTGTTGAAATATCGGAACGATTTTTATTTGTCCAAGTTTTAGAAGCCTTGTGGTGTATGCAAGAAAAAGTGGTTCAATCTGTTTCTGAAGCGAACATTGGCAGTATTTACGGTTGGGGGTTTCCGGCAATTTACGGCGGCGTTATTCAATATTTAAACGATTACGGCTTAGAGCGTTTTGTAGAACGCTGCAAGTATTTTGAACATATTCACGGGCGTAGATTTAAAGTGCCGCCGATTGTAAAACGCAAAATTGAAGTGGGAGAAAAAACTTTTTAATTTTAACCATTAAAATGACGCTTTCCTTAGGTTTTTCACCATGCCCGAATGATACTTTTGTTTTTGACGCTATGGTAAACGGCAAAATAAATACACACGGTATCAGTTTTAAAATTTTGATGGAAGATATAGAAACGCTCAATCAATACGCGATGCGTGCGGAGTTGGATGTTACAAAACTCAGTTACGCAGCATTCGCATTTTGCAGAGAAAATTACATGCTTTTGCAATCCGG
>JAYTNA010000133.1:0-4116 GCA_043748865.1 Saprospiraceae bacterium | reverse complement strand
ACGAGATTCATCGTTCATCATTTATCATTCATTATTTTACTTAACTGTTCAAACAAGTCTTTTCAATTCCAATTAAAACGCTTATTTTTGTCATCGAAACAATCCTATTTTATATTAAATAAATCAATGAAACGCATACTATTTTTATTCGCAGCTCTCTTATTCACTTACAGTGCCTACACTCAAAATATGAAATTTGCTTCAAATGCCTATGAAAAAGAATGGAAAGAAATTACCGATTTAGAAAGCAAAGGTTTGCCGAAATCAGCGATGGAAAAAGTGTTAGCTCTGTACCAACGCGCTAAAACAGATAATAACGCGCCGCAAATTATCAAAACGCTCATACTACGCTCAAAATATACTTCGCAATTGAATGAAGAAGGTTTTGTAAAAGCCGTGAATGAACTTGACTCAGAAATGCGCGTTGCTGCGTTTCCGGTGCAACCGATTTTACAATCTATGTTGGCAGAAATGTACAACGGGTATTTGGCAAATAATTTATGGAAATTCAGAAATAGGACAACTACCGTTGATTTTAAAAATGAAGATTTGCGCACTTGGAGTGCCGAAGCGATTACAGAAAAAGCAACGGCATTATATCGTCAATCGTTGTCTGATTTACGCATCAAAGATATCCCATTAAAAAACTTTGACGCAATCATCCGTTCCGGCGATTACAAATTACGTCCGACCTTGTATCATTTCTTGGCGTATCGTACTATTGCATTTTTTCACGACGATAAATCTTATTTATCAAAACCCGCCATTGTATTTAATTTAGATGATGCCAAATTTTTCGCACCGGCAAAAGAATTTATTGCTTTGGATTTACCGGCAAAAGATTCGAGTGATCATGCGTGGTGGGCGTTTAAGTTGACGCAAGAGGTTTTAAAATACGATTCGGAAATATCAGAAAAAGATAAGTCTAACCCAAATGATTCATCATTCATCATTCATCATTCATCATTCATTGACGCTGATTTGCAACGACTTGATTACGTTCACTCAAAATCGAATCTCGAAAATAAAGATGAATTATATCTCGCCGCACTTCAAAACTTATACGACAGCAATAAAGAAAATCCGGTAATTGTTGAAATCGCATTCAGAATGGCGCAAATACATCGCACAAAAGCAAATTTATACACCGGCGAAAGTACAGACGTTGCACTGCAACGTCTCTACAAGAACGAAAACGCTGTCGCACTAACTATTTTACAAACAGCCATAAAAAAATTTCCGGACGCCTATCAAGCGAAAGCATGCAGAAATTTAATAAAAGAAATTCTAAAACCCGATTTATCTTTTGAAATCGAGCGCGTGAATTTGCCGGATAAAGCTATACTTACAAAAGTAAATTTTAAAAACACGCCCCAAGCAAGTTTACGTCTTATCCGCATCAACGGCAAAAAACCGCGCAATTATAACAACGACGAAAATTTAGAATACTATCGTAATTTACCTTTTGTAAAACAATGGACGATAAAACTACCCGATGACGGCGATCACAATGAACACAGCACAGAAATTAAAATAGATAAATTGCCTTTCGGTCAGTACGTTTTATTATCGTCAGACAACGCAAAATTTGTGAATAAAACCGGCGGTATTGTTTGTCAAACCGGATTTCAAGTTTCTAATATGGCGTTCTTTCAGCGCAAAACTGAAACCGCACCCAATGAATTTGTCGTTGTCAATCGCACAACCGGACAGCCTTTGGATAAAGTAACGGCGGAGTTTTATGAAAACATCTATAATAATAAAACGAATCAAAACGATCAAATAAAAATCGGCGATTCCGTAAGCGATAAAGACGGTTTTATTCATCCGCATTTAACAAAAGACAAATTTTTTACCGCAAAATTTATTAAAGGCGAAGATGTTTTAAATTCTGACGACGGTTTTAATGAATATAAAAATGAGCGTGACACAAAGTCGTATATTCAAACGTATTTTTTTCTCGACCGCGCTATTTATCGTCCCGGACAAACAATTTATTTTAAAGGTATTGTAGTTGAAGAACAAAACGGCAATGTCAACGGAAATGCGACACTCCATATCATTGTCGGAAAAAAAATAGAAGTCACATTTTATGATGCCAACCGACAAAAAATTTCTTCTTTGAGTTTAACAACCAATGAATTTGGTTCCATCAACGGAAATTTTACAGCACCTTCGAGCGGTTTGCTCGGAGAAATGAATATTGCGTCGGATAAAGAAGGTTCAAAGTATTTTCGCGTCGAAGAATACAAACGCCCGAAATTTGAAACAAAAATTGAACCACTCACCGGCACCTACACGCTTGGTCAACCGGCAACGATAAAGGGTACAGCAAAAGCATTTGCCGGCAGTAACGTGGATAATGCGCAAGTGAAATATCGCGTCGTGCGCAATGTGCGTTTTCCTTATTGGTACGATTATTATTGGCGACCGTCGTGGCATAATTCTGCGCCGGTAGAAATTGCGCACGGAGAAACTAAAACCGATGCCGACGGAAAATTTTCTATTGATTTCGAGGCGATTGCGGATGCATCGGTTCCTAAAAATTCTAAACCGACTTTTGAGTTTACGGTTTATGCCGATGTAGTTGACATCAACGGTGAAACACATTCGGCGCAACAATCGATGAGTATCGGTTATACTTCGTTGTTGATTGATGTGCAAACGCCGGAACTAATGGAACGAAAAAATATAAAACCGTTAAAAATTATTTCGACGAATCTCAATGGTCAACCTTTAGAATCGAAAGGCACAATAAAATTAGATTTGTTGGTAGCACCCACACACGTTTTTAATAAACGCGATTGGACTGCACCGGATACAATTTCGATGAATGAAACGGAATTTAAACGCGATTTTCCGGATTATGCTTATAAAAACGAAGATAAAAAAGAAAATTGGATAACATCTTTTAGCTATCAGCCGTCAGCTTTCAGTTATCAGCCCGGTTCCGGTGATTCTTTAAAAAAATCCGGCGATTTTATTCTTCCGGCCAATTTGAAATCGGGAACGTATCGTCTGACATTAGAAACAACGGATGCCACCGGCGAAAAAATTACAGTCATCAAATACTTTACAGTATATGACGCGAAAGAAAAAGCACCGGCGCAAACGGTCTTATTATCTCAACTTAATAAAAATCCTTACGAACCGGGCGATAAAGCTGTGCTTAATATGAACACATCTGCCGATTATATTTGGGTTCTTATTGAAGATGAATGGAACGGAAAAATAAAAAACAGAGCATGGAAAAAAATATCCGGTGCTGAAATTCATAATTTAACGATTAAAGAAGAACATCCCGGTAATGTGTTTGTGCATCTCGTCGGCGTGCATAATAACCGTCCGTTCGGAGATACAAAAATAATTGTCGTTCCTTTCACTAATAAAGATTTACATTTCACCTATCAAACTTTTCGAGATAAATTGTTGCCGGGCAGCGACGAAGAATGGCGCATCACAATCACCGGCGAGAAAAAAGAAAAGATAGCAGCAGAAATGGTGGCGGCTATGTATGATGCTTCACTCGATCAATTCGCTGCAAACAGTTGGAGTTTGGGTATATATCCTTCGCGTTATTCACAACTATCATTTAATACGCATAGTTTCGGCAGCAGTCGTTCAAATCCTTTTTATCATTATTCTAATGAAGGTAATGAATATGATGCGCCACGCCAATATCCGAGTTTGAATTGGTTTGGATTTTATTTTAATGATAATAATTTACAAAGATATGTTGGCGATAGAATTGCAGGATTTCAAACACGAACTATGAGTGCACCGATGGCTGTGGAAAAAAGTAAAAATCCACCACCACCGCCGATGGAAATGGATGCAGTACCAAGCTCATTTAATATAATTGCTAGTGATAAAGATAAAGTTCCTGACTTTACCGGTTCAAGTATTGGTAAAAAAAATATCGAAGGAGATACCATTGTCTCGGCAAATTCAAAATCTAATTCCACTACCGATTTCTCCCAAATAAAATCGCGAACGAACTTAAACGAAACTGTATTTTTTTATCCGAATTTAATGACTGATAGTGCGGGTAATGTGGTCGTGAAATTTAAAATGAATGAAGCACTCACGCGGTGGAAGTTTTTAGCATTGGCGCAT
>JAYTNA010000132.1:0-7345 GCA_043748865.1 Saprospiraceae bacterium | reverse complement strand
GAAACCGACACGGAAAATAAACTCATCAAAGAAAATTTATTTGATCTGGCTAAAGACCCTACGAAAGTTTATAAATCGCCGGTAACAAAAGAAAAAGTACCTTTTCTGAATTTCAGTAGTTTGGATAATGCGTTGTCGGATTTAAAATCGTCGTCGGAAGAATTTCAAAAATTGTATGAAAAAGCCACGCTGCTATCGCCGGATAAATTATCGCAACTCAATACTGTACTATATAAAGCTGAACGCAGTTTAATTTACGAACAAGGTTTACCGCGTCGCGCTTGGTACAAACACCAAATTTATGCACCGGGATATTATACAGGTTATGGCGTGAAAACTTTGCCGGGTATCAGAGAAGGTATCGAAGAAAGACATTGGAAAGAAGCGCAAGAGCGGATTGAAATTGTCACACAAACAATTAAAAATTATACTGCCGAAATTTATAAGGCAATGGCGTTGGCGAAACAAACGCCGTGAATACTTATTAACATTACGGGGCTTTTTATAAAAAGCCCCGTAATGTTAATATTAGCATCCATTATTTTAATGCAAGTGTGTCTGTATTCCACATTTCGTGAGTAGATTTCCATTTCCCGTCAGCTCCACGTTTTAGTAATTCTGTGTATTTACCTCTATCTACTAAAATTTTTCCATCAGGCATTTTTGTCTTCACTTGAAAACGTCCAATTTCATAGCCAAAGTCACCATTGCTACCTGTTTCTGTTGTAGTAACTTCCGCGTCAAATGCTCCTGCTGCAATTGCTCCTTCCCAATACTTTAGAATGTTTGCTCGTCCTTTAACGGGTGCTTCATTTGGCGGAAGAATAGTCGCGTCCTCTGTGTAACAGTTGGCTGCCGCTACTGCGTCTTTTGCATTGAGTGCCTTCACAAAATCTCTGTTCATCTGTGAAAGTTCTTCTGCTGTCGCAGCTTTTGGTTTGTCTGCATTTATACAGCCAATAAATAATAAGAATAAATTTGCCAAAAGGTAAAAAGCGAGAGATAAAATTGTTTTTTTCATTTTAAAAACTTGTTTTCTTGATTAAAAAATAGAGAAAATACTCACGGGATTATACTGTTTCAACCAAGCTTTAATTTAAGATTGGGCTCTCTACAATTTTAAACCAATACAAAGCAAAAAGTAAGACTACAACAAAGCCGAGACCCACAAACGTTTCACCCAGAAGCATCGCTTTTATACCCTGGTTGTCATGAAGCCAACCATCAAAAGGGGTCATAAGTACTGCTCCAATATTGCCAAATGAAGACAATAAAGCATATTTTGTCGCAGCGAGATGCGTGCCAATGGCATGAAGCAGAACGGCTGAAAATGCAGTATTGACAATACCTATTGACAGGGCGTACCACAGCACGCCATTGATATAGCTAAAAGGGGTAAATGGGGACAAACTCATAAATAAAGTAACGAGTGCCATGAGTGTACCCGCCCCAAAATAAACCCACCATCTCCCGATTTTATCGGCAACCCAACCGCCGATAATGCAACCAATAGCACTTACGAATCCACTTAAAACACCTGTTACCAAAACCACCGTATCGGTGGGCACATGCCAATCATCCGCCACTGACGACCACACGTAGCTAGCTGCCGCTGCGCCAATAGGTATCATAACCAATACCGATGTATAAATAGCCAATCGTGAGCGAAACAGGTCTTTCATGCCCAAAACCATTGATTGGAAGCCTTGTTTTAAGGTTTGTGCTTTATCTGACTGTATTTGAGGCACATAATATAAAGCAAATGCACACAGCAGCATAGATAAAGGAATAACAATGAATGCAACCTCGTAAGAGATATGATCGGCAAACCAAATACCTGCACCCCCACCAATGCCCATACCACCCAAATTACCCGCTTGAAAATAACCTCCCGCACGGCCTTTTTTACTGTCTTCAATCACCTTGGCCATGAATCCACCAACGGGTGCTGCGACAAAAGTGCCGGCAACCTGGGATATAAAAACAGCGCACATTATAATCCCTGAATTGGCAATATCAAGCGGAACAAAGACCAATAAAAACAAACTTATAGCACACATTAAAATACCGATGATATACCATTTGTGGAAACTAAGCGTCAAGTCTGCCAACGGAGCCCATACGAACCGCCATAAATTTGCCGAAATCCCAACTGCCGAAATAGCTGCCGCTGCTGCAACTGAAAATCCATGCTGTACTAATAAAAAGGGCAGAGTAACCGATACGAATCCTGAACTAATGCCCCAAGGCAAAGTGAGGAACAAGATAGTGATTGGATTAGCAAACTGTTTATTGTTATTCATTTTTTACTTGATTTTTTGATTAAAAAAATAGAGAAAAATACTGAGGGGGTATTTTCTTATCACGTTTTAACGCACTCATTTTTTATCAGAAACAAATTTACCCGAGTCCACATCTTTAAAAAAAGCAATGAGATTTGTGAAATAATTTTGTTGGTCGTCATACATACTTAAATGTCCGCCATTTGGACATAAGTAAGTTCTACTATTAGGAATAAGCTGTCCTTCTCTTTTCATATCCTCAGGGTTCATTTCATCATATATGCCACCAAGCACAAGGGTTGGCACTTTGATATTGGGCAATCTGTCCCACATTTCCCAGTCTTTAAAATTACCTGTTACATGAAACTCGTCTACACCTTGCATTTGTATGTATATAGAATGGTTTGCTTTCTTGAATGCTCTCATTAATGGTTCCGGCCAGTTTTCAACGGGCATTTGGCAAACATTACGCGTATAAAGTTTATTCATCAATAAGTTTTGGTATTCGGGTGAGTCATAAAGTTTACGTTTGTCTAATGAATCAAAAGTTGCCAATTCTTCTTTTGACAGAAACTCATTTTTTTGCTTATTGCTATAACTCACATAACTTTTCATCCCTGCGGTCATATTAGATAATACGGCAGCTTTTACATGGCTTTGATATTTCTGTAAATATTCCATAGCCAACATACCGCCCCACGATTGTCCCAACAAATAAAAGTTTTCCAATCCAAGACCTTTTCTTACTTGCTCTACTTCTTCTACATAGCGAGGAATATTCCAAAGAGAAGTATCGGTTGGAATGTCAGAATTTCCAACGCCTAATTGGTCGTAATAATAAAATTCAATTCCTTCTTTTGGTAAAAAATCTTCAAAACATTCAAAATAGTCATGTGTAAAACCAGGTCCACCGTGCAAAAGCAGGACTTTTATTTTTCCATTACCAATTTTCTTTGTCCACACATTAAATGTACCTTTTGTCGTACTAATCGGAATGAGCTTTATACCACCTGTTTGAATACCTTGCTCGGTATTGGTAAAGTAAGTATTGTTTGTTGGGGCGTTATTGCACCCAATCGTGAAAAAAGCTAAGGCAAAACCAATTGCCATAAGTAAGCATAAATTGTTTTTCATTTAATAATTTAATTAATTGTTAAAAGAATAGAGAATTTTAAAAAAAATTTAATTATAAGATTATTTTAAATTTTAAAAAATTTCATTTCTTTTTATTTGTTGCTCAGCAAATCTACAATACTTTTTTTGTTCTATGCATTAATTCTAATTTTTTATTTAATATTTTATAACGAAAACCTTATACTCGCGATATTACCGTTACTCTCGCCGGAAGTCGTTCGGATAGAGAGTTTTTGACGAAGAACTACTTGTTGATTTCATTGACTTAGGACACCGAAAAGATATTTATGATTAGTTTAAGTATTTTGTGCTATCCGCTAATTTGTAAATACTTACACACAAGAAAAACTCTTTGTTTAGAGTCAAACCAAAAAAATTTTAAGATTCATTATTGCTTATTTACCTTTACCAAAAATTACTTAATGGTAACAGTTTTTACCGGATTAAATAAAAAATGCCGCTGCCTTTGGGTTTTATTTTTCGCGCTACTTGTTTTGCAACAAGTAGAAGCGCAAAAAAATCTAACGTATTATATTGAACAAGCCAAAACGTTCAATCCGGTAACCAAAGACAACAAAAATCAATCTAAAATAAATTTATTGGAAACGGAGCGATTGCGTGCTGCTATGACGAAACCGCAATTGATTTTCAATGCGGGCTATACACTTGCACCGATTCTCAATTTTGATAACAACAAACCTCGGATTGATTTTAATTCTCAAGGCAGCAATAATTATATCGGGCTTGATTTGAGTTCAACGAATGGTGGTAATTATCAAGCGATGTTTGCTTTGACGCTACCACTTTGGGCAACCGAAAAATTCAAACCGATTGCCGAACAACTTTTAGTCGGCAATAAAATCACTGAAAATAGTATTGAGTTGGCGAATCACGACATCGAAAAAAATGTCGCCGACCAATACATTGCTTGCCTTACCGATTTAAAATTAATAGATTTTTCCGTCAGTTTTCTGCAACTGATTGACGAACAACGCAGCATCATCAGAAAATTAGCGGAAGCGGCTTTGGCAAAACAATCGGATTTAACGCTTTTGAATATCGAATACCAAAAACAAAATATCAACCTCACCTCTTACAGAAATAATTATCGCCGGGATTTTTTAGATTTGAATGTGTTGTGCGGCATCAACGACACGACGATTCAAATAATTGAACCGATTGATAGAGCGTTGCCCTACTCTACTGTGCTTTCCGATACATCATTTATTCAAAATTCAAAATTTACGGAAAAATATCGGCTCGATAGTATCAATGCTTTGGCAGCGCAAAATGTTTTTGAATTAAAATATAAACCGCAAATTAACGGTTATATCAATACCGGATTAAACGGAAATTATATTCCGGATTTAGGAAAACGCATCGGTTGGAGTGCAGGTATCGGCATGACAGTTTATCTTTTTGATGGTCATCAGAAAGACATCAATCGAAATAAAACGGTATTGCTTGTTCAAACAGCGGCAACGTATAAAGAAACTTTTTTGACACAAAATACGGTCAGAAAAAAACGCATCATTAACGAAATAAAATCGCTGCAAGAAAGACAAACTTCGCTCGATGCGCAAATTCAAGAATACAATAAACTCATCGCTGCCTATAAAAGCGAACTTGTGCGCGGGCAAATTTCTGTTCTGAATCTCGTTACAGTTTTAAAAGATTTGACTACATTGCAACAAGATTTTATCACCATTCAAACACAACAACAACTTTTACTCAATACCTACAATTATTGGAAGTGGTGAAAAGAGTTGAAAATTGAAAGTTGAAAGTTACTTTGCAAACTATGTTTTCTATGTGCCTATGCGGTTAAACAATAAACAATATTATAAAATGAAGTTTATCGGAATTTTATTTCTTTTTATGATTCTCTCGTGCAAAACTGCCGATAAAAAAGAAGAACCGGCACCGGCACAACAACCGAAAGCACAAGTGACGGCAACAGCTGTTTCGTTCGGCGATATGAGCGAGCAAGTGCCGATTTCTGCGGTGACGGCTTATGTGCAACGGAATATGGTCACGGCTCCGATTCCATGTTTTTTGTCGGAAGTGAAAATAAAATTAGGACAAACCGTGAAAAAAGGAGATGTACTTTATGTGCTCGAAAGTAAAGAACACAAAGCCCTCGGCGATGCTTTTAAAGACGACCCTACTATTGCCCATCTCGGCGTGATTACGATTCAAGCACCGATTAGCGGTATCATTACTGTTTTAGACAGGCAACAACCCGGAGATTTTGTCACGGAAGGCAATCCGCTTTGCACAATTACGGATAATAACAGCGTGGTTTTTCAACTTAATGTACCTTATGAATACAATCGTTTGACGCACGTCGGCGAATTTTACACGATTATTTTACCGGACAAAAGACAAATTCGCGCAAAACTCACACTGCCCTTAACAACCGTTGCACCGACTACACAAACGCAACAGTTTTGGTTAAAACCCGAAACCAATATTTTTTTACCGGAAGGATTAATTGCAACGGTGATGCTCACTTTAAATCAAAAAAGTCACACGCAAACTTTACCTAAAGCATGTATTTTGAGCGATGAATTGTTAAAAGATTTTTGGGTAATGAAAATGATAAACGATAGCACCGCCGTTAAAACGCCGGTACAACTCGGCATGAGAAATTTGCAACAAGTTGAAATCGTTTCGCCAAAATTTAATGAAAAAGATAAAATTTTGTCGGATGGAAATTATGGTTTGAGTGATACGGCGGCTGTTTCGATTTTGAGTGATAAATAAAGTGCGCATTTTATTTAATGGAATTGAAAATTAATCGGCATAACCTTAAAAAACTCTTAAAATCTAAAACAAAGTTTATTTTTGTAAAAGATGAGATTATGCAAACAATTGAAATTCGTTCGGGCTTTAAATACTGAGAGTATTTGATTTTGATAAAAACCCCTTAACTTTGTGATAATTAAAAAATTAAAAAATGGGTCAATTAACATTAGAATTTGCCAATCGTGAGGACTTAGCCTTGCTTTTATCATTCGCCAAACGTTTGAATATCCATATCGTATCGCTCACATCAAATGACTTAATCAATCCAATTGATAGCCGGCGAGTGCTACTTCAACAAGCCGCTAAAGACCCTCTTTTTTTAGCGGACATTGTCGTAATAACCGATGATTTTAAATATTCAGATGCCGAATTACTATGACAAACATCAGAAAATGGCATATCTACCTTGCCAATCTTGACCCTGTTGTTGGGTCTGAACAAGGGAAATCACGCTCCGTTTTAGTTGTCAGCGAAGATGATATCAATGATTTACTCAACTGCGTTAACGTCTTACCCATTTCTTCAAAGCAAGCCAATCGTTTCATTTATCCGAATGAAGTGTTTTTACCCATTGGTACAAGTAATTTGCCGAATGAATCTATCGTTTTATGCCATCAAATTCGGACAATTGACAAACGCCGACTTTCGTTGCATTATGGTGAAATCACCAACACTCAATTGCACTTGGCTGTTTTCGATGCCCTTCGCTTTCAATTGGGTATGCAGGATGTATAAAAATAAAAAAATAACGGATGGGGATTTCACCATTCCTAAAAAAAGCCTTGCAAATTTTTGTGCAAGGCTTTTTACGTTTGAATAAACCCTGTTGCTCCCAAATTTTATATCGGCTCATTATTGTTACTCTTGTTTTTGTTTAAAACTCAAATATAAAATGACTTTTGATATTATTACACACTGTACACGCAGGTCATGAGACCTGCTGATAGTGGACGAAAGTCCGCAGACTTTCGCCGGTATTCGAGATTTTTATTCCATGAACATATCATTGGCGAGCGGGGACCTGCCGATAGTGGACGAAAGTCCGCAGACTTTCGCCGGCGTTAGAGTTTTTTTATTTTTTATTCAAATAACGAACACTTAGGTCGAGCAGGTTGTGAAAT
>JAYTNA010000131.1:0-10087 GCA_043748865.1 Saprospiraceae bacterium | reverse complement strand
CGTTTGTTTTCGAGTATGTGCGTATTAATTTTATAACCCACTTGCCAATATACCAACATAATGGTGCTATTAACTTGCTTGGTTAATTGCGATTTGCCTTGTTCTATTATTTGAGCGAGGTCTTTGAATAACAAATTGTCTATTTGGTTGCTCATTTGTTTTTCAATTTATTAATATTCATCGAACTACCTGTCTTAAATCGCTCATCGTTTAAAGTAAAGCCTTTTATGATGTACTCCTTTAGTCTTTGTGTCGCCCAAATTCTAAACTGTGTGCCTTGTTGCGATTTTACGCGATAACCTACCGAGATGACAACATCCAGATTGTAGTGTTTTACCTCGTTGTCTTGCGTAAGACCCGGAATAGCACCATGTTGAGTGGTGTGTCGGAAATTACGACACACCACTTTTTCTTACAATTCACCTTCCTTAAAAACATTGCCGATATGTTCCGTTATAGTACTTCTGCCTTTGCCAAAAAGCAAAGCCATTTGCTCTTGCGTCAGCCAAACTGTTTCGTTTTCTATCCGTACATCTACTTTTATAGTACCGTCCGGATTTTGATACAAAATTATTTCGCCTTTATTTTCCATCATTATAAAGTTTTAAATTCAATTCCCGCATCCTTCATTTGCAATACCGTATTGGTTTTTAGTTGGTCGTTGCCGACAAAAAGTTTATCCAAGGCGATGACTTTGTTTGGTTTTTCGGCAATGACTTGTTCTATTATTGTTTGCGTTGCGGTTTCTAAAAGTAAAATCAATTCACCGGCGTTGATAATAAAATAACCGTTGCGTTTTTCAATTTTGGCATTCAAACTTTTGCCGGTTTTTAATAAAAGTTCGTACATAATGTTTTCAATCGCCGCGTTTTCTACAACGGGATCAATGAACAATGCCATTTGTGCAGCGAGTGCTTTTGCATCTTTACTTTCAGGTTGTTGCCATTGTTTGAAATTACTTTCCGACAATTTAAAAACTTTGAAACCGGTATCCGCACCTTGATTCACTTGATTGTCTTGATTGTCGAAATTCAATTCCTGTTTTTGTTTTTGATTTTTTAGGTGGAGTTCTTCATTTATTTTTTTACCGGCGCGGCGTATGCGTTCTTTACTTATTTCTGCTATCGTTTTGTAACCCGCTTTATATGCTTCACTGTTTTCGTCGCACAACTCGGACAGTTGCACACAAATATATTTGCGGTTGCCGCCGTCTTCTTTGTTCAATTCCATGACGGCGTGTGCGGTTGTGCCACTGCCGGCGAAAAAATCTATGATTAAATCATTGTAAGTATTTGCTACTTTTAAACAGGTTTTAATTAAATTAATGGGTTTAGGATTATCAAACATCCCCTTGTTTAAAACATCGGCAAGTTCCTCATTTGATTGATGTGAACTTCCTACATTAATATAAGACCATAAACTTCCAACAGTTTTACCTTGTTTAACTTCTGATAAATATGTTTTTCTATCAATGCCACCACTTTTATTAAAATAAATTCCACCTTCTTCGTATATTCTCATTAAACTTTCTTGAGAATATCGAGGGTATCTTCCTTGCGGAGCAGTCCAAGTCTTATTGTTAGGAAAAGTAATTGTATAAATACTATTATCACTGCCACTTTTAGCGTGTAGTGGAGTCGCTTTCCAATTTCCCTTTGGGTCATTATCCGGATTTTTATAAGAATCATCCATCTCTTTAGTCCTATCCAGTAAACCAATTTCAAAATTTTCAAGTGACTTTGCATACATTAAAACATATTCATGTTGCCTAGAAACATATTTTGCATCATTAGAAGTTGTATATTTACTATGCCATATTAGTTCACTCACAAAATTCTCCTCCCCAAAAATCTCATTCATCAACAACCTTAAATTATGCACTTCATTATCATCAATAGAAATAAAAATAACCCCGTCTTGCGTCAATAAATTTTTGGCGAGATACAAACGCGGCATCATCATATTAAGCCAATTGCTGTGGTATTGTCCGTTTTCTTTGCTGTTTTTTTTAAACAAACCGTCTCTCGTCACGTAGCCTTCATCGTCTTTGTCGCCCACGCGTTTTTCATACGCCGCTTTAGTTTCAGAAAATTTGTCGGGATAAATAAAAGAATCGTTGCCGGTATTGTAGGGCGGGTCAATGTAAATCATTTTCACTTTGCCGAAATAACTTTTTTGCAAAACTTTCAGCACATCGAGGTTTTCGCCTTCAATAAAAATGTTTTGAGTGGTGTCAAAGTCAACGCTTTCATCGGGTGCGGGAATTAATGTTTTGGTACTTGGTGTTTGCAAAACTTTAAACGCATCGCTTTTTCCTGCCCAATTCAATACATAGCGTTCGTTGCTGAAATTAGTATCTTCGCCGAGTGTAGCTTTAAGTTTTTCCCAATCTACTTTACCTTCCGCAAAAACTTCGGGCAATAGTTGTTGCAGTGCTTGGAGTTTTTCTTGTTGCGGTGTTAAACTTGTTCCGTCCATATTGTATTTTAAATTTGCAATTTGAATGGACAAAGTTAATTTTTAAAAATGGTTTTATATGAATTTATGAAGGATTGTCAGTGAAATAAAAACTGAAATAGGAATTTTTTTTCTTTATCTTTATAAATAATTTCTAATCTAAAACTCCACCAACCGCATATCAATCCTTCTGTTTTCCAAATCCGCATCTACTATTTGAACGCGCACAATTTGTCCGATTTTTAAAATTTTACCGCTGCGCATGCCGGTTGCTTTCAAACGCGATGTTTCTAATTGAAAAGGTTCCGGACAACGACTGAAACTGACCATGCCTTCGGCAAAAATATCGGTGAGTTGAACAAAAATACCGCGTTCAATCATACCTGTCACAACACCGACGAAAACTTCGCCGACTTTGTTTTTTATAAATTCTACTTGTTTGTAACGCACGCTTTCGCGCTCACATTCTGCCGCTTTTTTCTCTTGGTCAGAAATATGTTTGCACTGCAACTCCAATTTTTCTTTGTCGTAGCGTTTCACTGCACCTAGGTTTTCGAACAAAATTCGGTGCGCCAATACATCGGAGTAACGACGAATCGGTGAGGTGAAATGGCTGTAAAAATCAAATGCCAAACCGTAATGACCAATATTATTGGTTGAATAAACCGCCTTAGCCATACAGCGAATCGCTAATGGTGTTAACACTTTCAAAGTATCATCTGTTTCGGCTTTGAGTGCCAAATCATTCAAAGACTTGGCGATATTTTGCGGCGAGTCGAAGTTTAATCTGAAACCCAATTCTTTTGCGAACAGTGCCAATTCTGCTAATTTATCTATATCCGGCGTGTCGTGTACACGATAAATATATGGCACTTCAATACCTTTCACGCGCTTCGCCATAAATTCCGCTACTTCTTTATTGGCGAGGAGCATATAATCTTCGATGAGTAGATTCGAATCTTTGCGCTCTTTCACATACACTTCAATCGGCACACCGTCTATGTCGAGGCGAAAACGGACTTCTTCTGTTTCAAAATTAATCGCACCGTTTTTAAAACGCTTTTTGCGCAAAGAGTATGCAATAACGTTCATTTTCAAAAGTTCGGCAGAAAAATCGCCTTCGCCTGTTTCTAAAACCGTTTGCGCTTCTTCGTAACTGTATCTTCTAACTGAATGAATAATCGTTTTACCGAACCATTTTTTTACCACTTTATATTTATCGTCAAATTCAAAAACGGCGGAAAATGTGAGTTTATCTTCAAATGGTCGCAACGAACATAATTCATTTGACAAACGCTCGGGCAACATCGGGCAAACGCGATCTACTAAATAAACCGAAGTGGAACGCAAATACGCTTCTCTATCGAGTGCGGTGTCGGGTTTTAAATAATGCGTGACATCGGCAATGTGTACGCCGATTTCGATATTGCCGTTTTCCAAAACTTGAAAAGACAGTGCGTCGTCAAAATCTTTGGCATCAACAGGGTCAATTGTGAAAGTCGTGATGCCGCGAAAATCGCGACGGTGCGGTACTTCGCTTGAAATTTCATCGTGAATTTTTTCCGATTCAGCAAGTACATCTGCCGGAAATTCGATATTGAAACCGCGATTGATGAGAATGGATTTCATTTCAATATCGCTCGAACCCGGTTTGCCGAGAACGGCTGTTACAATACCTGTCAATCTGTTACTGCGTTTTGTGCCGAACCATTCCGTTACTTGTGCTACAACTTTTTCGCCTTCTTGTGCTTCTTTCGTATCGTCTAACTGCACGACGATATTCGGCACACCCAAATTATCCGGCATTACAATCGCAATATTTTTCACGAAACGCAACGTGCCGATAAAATGATCTTTCCCGCGTTTTAAAACTTTTAATACTTCGCCGTCCGGTCGGCGGCGTTTTTGCGAATGATAAACACTCACTTGTACGGTATCGCCGTCGAGTGCAGAATTTAAAAATTTTTCAGGTACGAACACATCATCTTCTAAATCTGCGCACTTGATATATGCCGAACCGGTTTTTGTCATGTCAACGATACCTTCATAAGTGGCACGCCGCGAACCGTAACCTGAATTTTGACTTGAATTTTTAAAATTTCCGGAATCGTCAAATCGAGTAGAATTTTTTTCGGAATTTTTTTTGAAAATATTTTTTTCGGAAAAATTTTCACGAGAATTTTTTTTGAAAATATTTTCTTGAGAATCATTTTCGATTTTTTTTTCTTCAGAATTTTTTTCAGAAAAATTTTCACGAGAATTTTTTCTGAAAATATTTTTTTCCGATTTTTTTTCTTCGGAATTTTTTTCGGAATTTTTTTCTTTGTAAATCGGCGGTGGCATTAAACCCGAAGTATAAATTTGTTCGAGAGCGTATTTAATAGCATCGCGATTGTTGCCGACTTTGAGGATGTCTATGATATGTCGCGCCGAATATTTTTTACCGGGATTACTGCGCAATAATTTAAGTACGGCATCTTGTAATTCTTTGGTAGTAAGTTTTTTGTCGTTTTTAGCAACGGTATTTTTTTCTTTTTTCATTAAAATAATTTTACTTGGAAACGCGAAATAAATAAAATGCCGAAGTAGGCTTATTTATTCCACGTTCCTCAAAGACCGGCATTTAAAATATCATCCGGTTCCCAGGTACAAATATAGGAAGTAATAAACAATGAATAAAGAATAGTAGCAACTACTCAAGTTCTTTTTTCTGCCGACTACGAGGTCATTTTCATTTAGAACTTGAGTATTACAATTTTTTTTACTCCATTAAACAGATTTTTATTTCTGTCATGGTTTTTGTAATTCATTGATAATAATATAAAATAACTATTGCAAGTCAAATCTTATTAAACAATTCATGGATTAATTAAAGATTTCAATCTGCGAAAAAATTACATAACCATTTATTTTTAAAACCATGTTTTTACTAAAAAAACTTCTTTTATTGATACTGCTGCCTTTAAGTTTTGCGGTATCCGCACAAACAGCAGTAGGCACAATTACAACCGGTTCTGCCACTTGTACATTTACGACAACTGTTTGTGCCGGCGAAGTTGTGCACTTAAATCCCGATAATACAGGTAGTGCTTACAAAAATTATCACTGGTACAGTTCGAGTGTAGCAGCCGGCAATGAAATTACGGCGACAACAGCAGCAAGTTTCAATGTAGATACGACAAATTTTGCGACAAATTTTCCTAATATCAACGTTACAGGTGCCGGCACATTTATTTTAACTGCCGATTATTCATCAGGTACAAGTTGTGCAGCAAAAAATGATGTCTTCACAATTAATTACAATCCGCTACCAACGGCAACAACTGCGTCGGCAACTTTATGCGAAAAAACGGCAGGTGTAGGAACTGCAGCATTTACGCTGACAAGTTTAGACTCTACAGTTAACGGTGGTGCGTCGGGTGTAATGGTTTCATATCACGCCAATTTAGCAGATGCAAAAAGTGGTTCTAATGCTTTAGCTTCTCCTTATAATTCAGCAACTACAACGCTTTATGCGAGAATTGTAAATAACACAACAGGATGCTACAATACAACACCGGTTACATTGACCGTTAATCCTTTACCCACTGTTACAAAACCGAATGATCAAACGGTTTGTGCGGGTGCAAGCACAACAGCAATTACGTTTGGAGGTTCTACTGTAACGGGTACAACTTATGCTTGGACGAATAATACAACAAGCATCGGTTTAGCGGCAAGCGGAACGGGAGACATTGCCTCTTTTGCGACAACAAATGCCGGTACTTCTGCTGTAACGGCTACGATAACGGTGACACCGACGGCAAATGGCTGTCCGGGAACGCCTCAAACATTTACGATAACTGTTAATCCTTTACCGGATTTTACATTGACAAAACCCGCAGCATGTCCGGGGAGTACAGAAAGTGTCGTGATTGGTGGTTTGGTGAATGTAACGACATCGGATTTAGTTGCTGTTGATGGCGGTGCTTATGGTGCTTATCCGGGTGGCGGAACGATTTCGGGTTTGTCTATTGCTGCGCACACGATTGCTTTAAAAAATACGAATGGTTGTAGCACAACGAAATCGGTGACAATAAATGCCGCAGCGGCTGCTACTTGTATTCCGGTGGCGATAACGAAAAATTAAAACGCTTTTCAAGGTATAAAAAAATCCCGAATTTTCTTTAACGGAAAATTCGGGATTTTTTATAGATAAATACCGCGTCATAAAACCAATAAACAAATAAAGCCCTTTATGAAATTATATTCCGAAAAGAGCTTTTAATTTTTTAATGAGCGGGTAAACTACCGCTGCTTGAATTATTCTTCAACAGCTTTCACTACTTTACCTTTAATTAATAATACGCCTTTATGGTAAGTATCACCGTCATGTTTGTAAGCATGGTGACGCATGTGCGTTTCACCGGTTACTTTACAAACACTGAGTGTCGGCATAAGTGCTTTATCGTGACCGCGGCGGGTACGTTTACGTTGGCGTGAATGTCTGTTACGCGGATTTGGCATGACTTGATATTTTTACTTTTTTATTATACAAAAATGATACGACGTTCAATGTTTAAGTTACGCGAAATAAATAAAATACCAAAGTGTACTTATTCTGCGTTCCTAATTTTCACTGAACTCACTATTAAACAGAGTTTTTAAATCGTCGAAAGGATTTATTTTACCCGTATTTTTTTTCTTTTCTGCTTCTTTTTCTTCGCTTTCTGAAGATTTTTCCAAAAATTTCAATACTGTCATATCGCACGGACGCGGATTTTCTTTTTCGCATTCGTAAGTTCGATTGAGCGGCATGGAGAGCAAAATAAATTCGTAAATATATTTTGCGACATTAAAATGACTTGTATCAGGATGGATATACGCAATTTCCGCATCTTCCTCCACTTTTTCTTCACTCATTTTCACAGTCAAATGTTGTGAACTGAATAAAGGCAATTCGATAGATGCGGTACAACGATCGCAATCGGTTCTGAATTTACCTTTAATTTCGAAAGTCATTTCAAAGAAACTCGGGCGTTTATCTAAAACTACATCCACATCAAAAAAACCGTTTTCAATTTCCGTATTTTCAAAATGCGCAAAAAAATTGGGTTTTACATGAAAAGTGTAGCGATAAATGCTATTACTCAATCCCTTAATCGGAATAATAAACTCTTTCAGCGCGTCCATATTTTAGTATAAATTATCGCATCCCGAAGCATTATAGATAGTTTCTTGAAAAGCGCGTGCAAAAATAATAGATTCAATTGAAATATGCTATTTTTTTTCAAAAAACATGATTAAAACTTGAAGTATTGCATAATCTATTAACCACTATTTTTATTAATCACTGTTTGTATAAACCATATAGGCACATAGTTTATATAGTCTGAGTCGTTTTATTCTTCATCACCGGCATTTTTATTTACGGAATAAGCCCGTTTCGTTTCAATGCGCTTTTTTTGACGTTCAATAATTAATTTCGCCAAAGCTACGTTAGCATTATACGACTGGCCGGGTAAAAGAGCTTGATGGATTTTTTTTTCATCTACATCTAAACGATATAAAGTACTCATCAATAAATCGAGTTTATACTCGATTAGATGCGCCACTACATTGCTTAAATAATCTAATAGCGCGGCTTCATCTTGAATATAAGCGGGTGTAGTTAAATTTAAGTCGCGTACAATGAGCGCGGTCATTTCTTCTAAAATCGGCATGAAACAATAGATGGTGGACAATGGACAATGGACTTATTGACGATAGTCTATTTTTATTTTTCCTGCAAAATTCACAAAATAGACGAATGTTTTGTTACTTTTGTAAAATATTTTTTTGAGAAAAAGTTTATGATGACGAGCGACAACACAGACAATAACGCAAAAGATAAAAAAATAAATATCTGGACACCGTTAGTCATTGCCTTAGCAATGTCCGGAGGTATCTTTATAGGCTTAAAACTTCAGAACGAACCTTTGGTAAAAGCGACACCGCGCAAAGAAATAAAACCTGTCAGTAATCAACAAGCACTCATGCAAGGGCGTGTGGATGAAATCATGCGCTATGTTGATGCCAAGTATGTTGACAATGTGAACGATTCGGTGTTGATGGATCACACGATTAATAATTTATTGCAAGAACTTGACCCGCACTCCGTTTTTATTCCGTCAACGCAATTGCAAAAAATTAATGAAGAATTGGAAGGCGAATTAGACGGCATTGGCATCGAAGCAGTTTATATTGATGATACGGCAACTGTTGTAACGCCGATTGCCAACAGCCCGGCGGCGGCTGTCGGTATGCGTTCCGGCGATCAAATTTTGGTCGTAGATGATTCTTCCGCTATCGGAAAAAATACGCGTTGGTTGAATGATAAACTGCACGGACGTATCGGCACAACTGTTCGATTGAACGTGACAAATAAAGATGACAACAAACGCCGCCTGCTCACCTTACAACGCGATAAGATTCCTGTTCATGCGGTTGAAACAGCGTACAATATCAATGACCACACAACCTATATAAAAATTACACGCTTCAGTGCTAATACGACACGCGAATTCATTCAAGCACTCGAAAATTTATACACGAACAAAACCACCGGTGATAAAACACCTAAACCGCGCGACTTAATTATTGATTTGCGCGGCAACGGCGGCGGATATTTAGATAAAGCCGTTGATGTACTGTCTCAAATTTTTGAAGAAAAAGATAAATTATTGGTTTTTACGCAAGGGAGAACTATTCACAGAAACGAATATAAATCGAGCGGGCGACAACTTTTTCCGGTCAAAAAAATAGCGATTATTATTGATGAAGGTTCTGCTTCCGCGAGCGAAATTGTTGCCGGTGCGATACAAGATTGGGATCGCGGAACGATTATCGGTCGCCGTTCATTCGGAAAAGGGTTGGTGCAAGAGCCATATATTTTACGTGACGGTTCGGAGTTGCGTTTAACGGTGGCGCGTTATTTTACGCCTTCCGGTCGCAGTATTCAAAAACCGTATAAAGGAAAAAGCAAAAAAGAATACAGCGACGAAGAAGAACAACGTTTTGCAAAAGGCGAACTTACACAAACCGATTCGACACTTGTACTCGCCGATACGACCGTTTTTCATACGATGAAAGGGCGCGCAGTTTATGGCGCCGGCGGTATTACGCCGGATATTTTTGTTCCGATTGACCCGACAGAGAAAAGCGAATACTTTTTCGCGCTCAAATCTTGGACAACCGGTTTTGCTTATCGTTACGTGACCATGCACAAATCGGATTTAAAATTTAAAAATGCGGAAGATTTTGAAAATAATTTCAGAGTGACAGATTATGCCTTCGCCGATTTTTTGCATTACGTTTCCGTTCACGATATTCAACCGTCCGGCAATTTACCGGCGGTGAAAGAAGCAGTGAAAAAAATTATCAAAGCGCGCATCGCACGTCAACTTTATGGTGATGATGCTTATTACAAAGTTTTAGATGAGAACGATGCTTGTATTCAAGCAGCAATAGAAGCGGTGAAATAATGGTTAATTGTTAATGGTAAATGGTAAATGGTAAAAAAAATTCAACAGCACTTTTTTAATTTTCTTTGTGAACTTTGTGATAAACTTTGTGTCCCTTGTGTTTAATCTCAACACAAAGGACACAAAGT
>JAYTNA010000130.1:0-4410 GCA_043748865.1 Saprospiraceae bacterium | reverse complement strand
TGCATTACGGTATCCTAAAAGCATACATTCATTTAAAAAATAAGCATAAATCGCTCATTAAAACAGAGCATACATTTTAAATCAGTACCTTATTTTCTTATTCAAGGTCTAAATCTTTTGGAAAAAGATGGCAAACTTGCTTTTATAATGCCGGCAGATACTTGCGAAGGAAAATTTGCAAAAAACTTATGGAAATGGATTTCAGAAAAGTTTTGTATTGAAGGTGTAATAACTTTTGATGCAAAAGCAACACCCTTTCCTAATGTGGATACGAATGCTATTGTTTTTTTAATTAAAAACTCCATGCCCGTTAAAACTTTGCATTGGGTAAGAGCCAACGAATCCTATTCAAGTGATTTACTTAATTTTATTGCATCAAACTTCAAACCGGAAAACTTTGAAACACTCGAAATAACTCATCGGCAATTAAAAGAAGGAATTGCTACCGGACTTTCAAGACCCGAACAAAATCATTCCGATTTTAAATACCGATTGAATGACTTTGCAAAAGTAATGAGAGGCATAGCGACAGGTTCAAACGAATTTTTCTTCTTGACGGCAAAACAAGTTAAGGAACTTGGTATTCCTAAAGAATTTTTGAAAAGAGCAGTCGGCAGAACCAAAGATGCAACCGAAAGTATTTTAACTTTACAAGATGTTGATGCTTTAGAACAAGAAAATCGCCCGACATTTTTGCTTTACTTAGACGGACAAGAAAAACTAACCACTTCTATTGAAAATTATTTAAAAATCGGCGAAGCAATGGGTTTGCCGGAACGTGCGCTTATTCAACAACGCAAGCCTTGGTATAAACCGGAAAAACGCGAAGTGCCGCCTTTGTTATTCACTTATATTGGCAGACGTAATACGCGTTTTATAAAAAACGAAGCAAACATTTTACCTTTAACAGGTTTTCTATGCGTCTATCCGATGTACAACAACAAAGAATTTATTGATAATCTTTGGCAAGCACTCAATCATCCGGACACTTTAGAGAATTTGCATCTTGTCGGTAAAAGTTATGGTTCAGGTGCTATTAAAGTTGAACCGAGCAATTTAGGTAGATTACCGATTCCGGAACACATTGTGATCTTGTTTGGATTAAACAATTATAATAAAGCGGAAAATCTGCAACTTCAAATGTTCTAAAACTTTTTTATGAAAAAACTCGGACTCGTAGGCGGCATCAGTTGGGTTTCAACGATTGATTATTACAGATTCATCAACAAAGGCATCCATGAAAAATTAGGCGGATTTAATTTTGCCGAGTGTATTATTTATTCTGTCAACTTCGATGATTTTCAAAGAAATAATACTGCCGGAGATTGGGATGCTACGTACAAACTTATGTACAATGCCTGTAAAAATTTGAAAAAAGCCGGTGCAGAAGCTATCGTTTTATGCGCCAATACCGCTCACGCCGTTGCCGACAAATTAGAAAAGAAAATCGGTTTACCAATAATTCACGTCGTGACAGAAACTGCACATGAAATTAATAGCCAAGGCTTAAAAAAAGTTGGTTTGTTGGGTACAAAATTCACAATGGAAATGGATTTTTTCAAAAATAAACTCACGCAACACAACATCGAATTTCTCATTCCGGAAAAACAAACAGATAGAGATTTTATTCAACAAACTTTAAAAGAAGAATTAGGAAAGGGAATCATTAAAAATGAAACCAAACAAGTGTATCTTTCCGTCATTCAGCAACTCATTGAAGCCGGTGCGGAAGGAATTATTTTAGGTTGCACCGAAATTCCGATGATAATTTCTCAAACCGATGTGTCAGTGCCGGTTTTTGATACGACAAAAATTCATGCCCAAGCAGCAGTAGCGTTCGCAGTTTCAAAATAAATTTAAACAATACCACATCATGATCAAAAAAATCTTCACCTTCATTCTATTTTTTTTACTCTCCACATCTCTCTCATCACAAACAACCCCGCGACAAATTCACCTTTGGGAAAACGGTGCGCCCGGTTTTGAAAATAAAAAAGATGAACCCGAAACTGCGCAAGATTGGTGGGTGCGCAATATCCACAATCCGAGTATCACGGTTTTTTTGCCGCCAAAAGATAAAGCAACCGGTGCAGCCATTTTGGTTTGTCCCGGTGGCGGATTTCGAAGTTTGGTTTACAATTCGGAAGGACGCGATGCGGCAACTTATCTGAACAGTATAGGCGTTGCGGCGTTTGTTTTGAAATATAGATTGTTTCGCACCGATAGTATTTATACGATTAAAAACGTGAAACAAGATGCGCAACGCGCCATGCGTTTGGTGCGCAGTCGTGCCGCCGAATTTCAAATTGATCCGACACGTTTCGGTATCATGGGTTTTTCTGCCGGCGGAGAAGTCGTTGCAACTGTTGCTTATGAAAACGGTATCGGCACCGGCAATGCAAAAGATTCTATTGAGCGATTCACTTGCAAACCGAATTTTCAAATTTTAATTTATCCCGGACCTTTGGGTATTCCGGACAGTGTGTCGTCGGATGCTCCGCCGGCATTTTTATTGGCTGCCAATAACGACGAGTGTTGTTCCGAGCCGATTGTTTCTTTGCTTCAAAGTTATCGTAAAGCTAAAGTTTCTGTCGAAGCGCATATTTTAGCCGTTGATAAACACGGGTTCAATATGGGCAATCGCTCAAAATTTAATTCCATCAAAACTTGGTCGCAACGTTTGACTGATTGGTTGAATGATACGGGGATTTTAAAAAAATGAAAACGAACAATGAAGAATGAACAATTAAAAATTGGACAATGGAAATTTATTTTTTGAAATTTATTTTTTGAAATAATCTTTGAAATCTTTAAATCCTTTAATCTTGGTTTTTTTTGAAATTTATTTTTTGAAACGCCCAATAACTATAAACATAAAAAGCCACACAAATAATCACATTGTGTGGCTTTTCGTTTCAAAGTTAAAAATTATCCATTAACAACTAACAATTAGCAACTATTAACGTATCCATCCCAACATTTCTACCAAGAAAGTACAAACAAATGGGAACGCCACCCAACACCAAGCCGGTGCGAAAATGAGTAGCACTATTAAGAATACAACAGAAGCAGCAAAGTAACCTCCTTTTTTACGATCGAAATTGGTCATTTTTTCCATTACGAGAATTTTTCTGCAAAGTTAAATCGTAAATCTCTTTGAGGTAATACTTCTTGCAATTATTTTTGATTTTTTTTGTTTAGCTGTCAGTCATCAGCTATCAGCTATCAGCCGACAATTAATTTTGGAAGCGAACGATAGCTGATTGTTAACAACTGATAGCTGAAAGCTAAACCACCCGTATTTTGAAAATAGTTTTTATGGGAACCCCGGAATTTGCCGTTCCGAGTTTAGATATCCTTGTTAAAAACGGATACAACGTTGTCGGCGTTGTAACGGCAACAGATAAACTTGGCGGACGTGGCGGTAAACAACTGATTGAATCGGCGGTGAAAAAATATGCTATTGAAAATAATTTGCCGGTACTTCAACCGGAAAAATTAAAAAATCCGGAGTTTATTGAATCACTGCGCGCATTTAATGCAGATTTATTTGTTGTCGTCGCTTTTCGTATGTTGCCGGAAATTGTTTGGTCAATGCCGCGTTTCGGTACCATGAATTTGCACGGCTCACTACTGCCCAAATATCGCGGAGCCGCGCCGATTAATTGGGCAATTATTAATGGCGAAAAAGAAACGGGCGTGACAACTTTTTTTTTAAAGCACGCCATAGATACCGGAGATATTTTTAAATCTGCCACTTTAACAATCGGCGATGATGAAAATGTCGGTTCTGTTCACGATCGTATGATGGTACTCGGTGCAGAAACTGTTTTGAAATCTGTTCAAGATATTGCTGCCGATAATATAAAATTGCAACCGCAGGCAGACACCGAAGCCACTCACGCACCAAAAATTTTTAAAGAAACGTGTTTGATTCACCCGAACAAGACAACAGAAGAACTTTACGATTTTGTACGCGGACTTTCGCCTTACCCGACGGCGTGGATAAATCTCAACGATTTGCAACTCAAAGTTTTTACTGCCGAAAAAGAAATCATTGCACCGGAACATCCCGTTGGCACTTTTGTGTCGAACAATAAAAACTTTTTGAAAATTGCAACGCTCGACGGATATCTGAAACTTAAAGATGTTCAATTGGAAGGCAGAAAACGTATGGATATTGGCGCATTTCTGGCAGGATATAAATTTGCTTAGTTGGCTATCTGTTAATTCGTTATCCGTTATTCATTAATTCGTTATAACTTTGCGAATTGAAAAAGGTTCCATTTAGATTTTTAGCCCTTAGTTTTTAAGTATAACTTTATAAAGAATTAACGAATAACAGATAATGAATTAACGAATTAACAAAAATCATGAGTTGGTTTAAAAGATTAAAAGAAGGTATTCAAA
>JAYTNA010000129.1:0-4295 GCA_043748865.1 Saprospiraceae bacterium | reverse complement strand
TCGAGATTTTAGAATCTCGACGACGTTAATTTTCAAAAATTCTAAATTCTGAAATAAATTCTACTGCACTTTAAAATTATAAGTAATCGAGCCGCAAGTTTTTGCGGCATCACCCGCAGCGAAACGATATTGTTCCGCGTTTCGTATAGCGGCATCAATTAAATCTTGGTTGTTAGTAGTAGAACCGCTTGCCTGATAATTAGCAGTAAGTACATTGCCGTCGGCATCAATACAAACGCGCAGTACAACTTTTCCGGCATTTTGAGAATTTTCCTGCAATTTCGGTGCAGAACGCACACCGCGATTACCGAAACCTGAAGCAGTACCGGGTCCATGACCAAGACCTTCTAATGCAGAATTGTTCGGGTCGCCGTCGCGTTGACCTTGATTACCCGGTGTGCCGGTATTACCTCGTCCTGTTCCGGTTCCACCGCCGCCGTTTGTTCCGCCATTACTGCCATTGCCATATTTACCTTTAAATTTATCTTTTATGGCTTGTTGTCTGGCGGCTTCATCGGCAGCTGCCTGTGCTTTGGCAGCTGCATCTGCACGTGCCGCGTTCTCTTGTTGTTGTTTTTGTCGTGCCGCTTGTTGTTGCTGATATTTTTCTTCTTCTACTTTTTTTCGCGCTTCAGCTTGTTGTTGTCTGATAATAGCGGCATTCGGGTCTTCGGTAGTTTCTACTTTGCGTGGCGGTGAAGTCGGTGCGGGTGCCGGTTTATTTATCACCGGTGGTTTAGATTGTGTCGGTACATTCACAGGAGGTGGCGGCGGATCGGCTTTGGGTTGCGGTGTTAAGTTGCCTGCATTTGGATCCGGTTTACCGGGTGAAGGATTACTCCCTCTGCCTTGATTCGGCAAACCGAGCATGGCACCGCCGCCGATTAAATCTTTTGGCAACTCTACTTGAATAGGTGGTGCTATCGGTGCAATCAATTTATGTCCGAACGGCATAAAAAATAAACCGACAATGAGGAGTGTGTGTAATGAAAGACTAACGAGTGTTCCTTTTCTTTCATTTTCTGCTTCTTCGCGCAGATGCGCTTGAGATATATTATCCATGATTAGTATTAAGTATTGGGTATTGGGTATTAGTTATTAGGAATTCTTTTGAGAATAATACCTAATACTTATTACCCAATACCTATTTTTATTCTGAATCTGCATGTAGCACAGCAGTTATACCTAATGTTTGCGTTAAGTCTAAAATTTGCACGACAAATTGGACGGGTGCTTTAGTGTCTGGCGATACGGTTACTATATAATCATTTTTTTTAGCTTTATTGGCTGCCAAAAAAGGTTTTATTTTTGCTAAAGTAGTTGTGATACCATTGACGATGAAACCGCCACTCGCTGTAATACCGATATCATCGTGGCGTTCATTGGTCATCACAACTTTTTTCGCTGTTTTCGGACTGCCGGGTAAACTCAAGTTTAAAGCACTCGGATGTACCAATGTCGAAACCATCATAAAAAATATCAATAAGATGAAGATGATGTCCGTCATTGAACTCATACCCAATTCACTGCTTAGATGTCGCTTTTCTCGTAAATTCATTTTAGTTAATTGATTCAAATTACCGGTTAAAAGTATAGGATATATCGTGTTTGCTAAATTATCATTAGCAATCATTATTCCAGTGCCGATCAAGTGTTGTGCCGGTGCATGTATAGCACTTGTTCAAGTCGCCTGGTTGCAGAACCATATCGTATATTTGTCCCCACGGAGCCCAAACAAGACCTGTCATTGCCCAAGCTTTTATCTGAATATTAGAAGCACCGAAGGGGATTATAAATACCTCTCTGTACGACATATTTTTGTTGCCTATTTCAATGACTTTTTCTTGTCCATTCTGCGAATAACGAACTTCAAACTTGGCTATATAGGATCCTTTGTGTATGATAGTTATTGCATTCTGCAACCTTTCTTGATCCTGTACGGCCGGTGCAGCCGGTGTTGATGCCTGAGCCGGTGTTGATTCAGTATCGTCTTCATCCCCGCTTTCACTATCGTTTTCAGGATCGGGTTGAGTTATTAACCCGATTTGAGACCATAACATATAAAACAATGTCAGCCCCATGATTGAGATTTGTGTTTTCATTTCTTTCTGATTTAAAATTATTGCTTAACGATAGATTATGCTAAAACAACCCATAACCATTAACTATTCTTTCGGCTCCGTTGCCAAAATCGCTTTTGCTTTTAAACGACTGGCTACTGCCATTAATTTTGTCACTTCGCCAAAAGGTACACCTACTTCGGCGGCAATCGTTATTGTCGGACTTGCTCTGTCTGCTGCCTTTGCAATGACGTTGCGCAAAGTTGCTTCGAGTGCTAACGGCGGGACAGGAATATCGTTGACAAATATTTTTCCGGTTTTATCAACGGATACCGTCGTCTTTATTGCCGCGTTTGTGCGCTGATTAGATTCCGGTAGTTTTATAGGCAAAAACTTTACAAGCGTCGAAGTGAGCATGAAAAAAATCAACAACATAAAAATAATATCCGTCATTGACGACATATTCACCTCGCCCATTTGTCTTTTTCTTCTTCTGATTGCCATGGATATTAATGGTTAATTGTTAATTGTTAATGGTTAATTGTTAATTAGAAAGATAATTAACATTAATAATTAATTACTAAAACATTAATCTACGGCAATTAATTACTAAAATATTAATTCCCGACCATTAACCATTAACCATTAACCATTAACCATTAATTTATGCTGCCGGTTCTTGCAACAAATCAATGAAATTAAATGTACTTGTTTCCATATTATTAACTATGCGATCAATCATGGAATTGAGTAAATTATAAACGATGTACGCAAAAATACCCACAATCAAACCCGTTGCTGATGTAAACATTTTTATGTAAATACCTCCTGCAATACTACTGATAGACAAGTTATTCGCCGTTGATAAATCGCTAAAGGTTTGAATCATACCCGCAATTGTACCCAAGAAACCAAACATCGGTGCAACACCGGCGATTATGGCAAGTACATTCACATTTTTCTCCAATTTAAAAATTTCGAGTTTGCCGACATTTTCAATCGAGTGTTCAATATCTGCAAGCGGTTTGCCAATGCGCATCAAACCCTTTTCAACCATACGCGCAATCGGCGAATCCGTACTTTGGCACAAGGCGCGAGCGGCACCGATATTGCCGTTTTGAACGTGAGCACGGATATTATTCATAAAACTTTCATTAATCATTGTCGCATTTTTAATTGTCGAATAACGACTTACAAAAATAGAAACTGCAATAATAGACATGATAAGCAAGCAAATCATGATGATTGCTGCGAAAGGGTTATGAAACACTAATGAAAACATGCTTTGCTCTGTGGGTTCTACGACAGCAGCAGTAGCGGCGGCACCGCCTTGGAAAAACAATAGTATGTTGAACATATTGAGCAGTATAATTTTAATGTTGGTTTACTGTGAGTTTAAGAAATTGGTTTCTGTTTAATTGATGTTTAAAATTTTTATTATAATAAGTTAGAAAACGAACAAATGTAGCAATAAAGTATTATTCCGTATAAATTTTTCGAGTTTTGTTTTTGAAATTATTTCTTTCTCATTCCTAAATATCTGCTCTTGTTTGGGCGTGTATTTCTTCTAATAGTTTTTCCGACCTTTCTGTTAGTTCAGTATCAGTCTTTTTTATAGTGCCGATAATTTCTACCAAGGCATTTATTCGGGCATCTGTTTCATAAAAACGATTAATGACGGCGATTTTTTTATCTTCAACAAAGCAGTAGCCGGATTGAAAATTTCCTTTTTCATATCTGACTGTGTATTCCAATTCTTTTAAAAGCGTTTCTAAATCTTGTAATGTCTTTTTTGAATACCTCATAATAAGTAATGAAAAATGAAAAATGAATAAAACCTTGCTATCTCTAAATGTGAATGTTTACGTATGTTTCACACGGCAAAGGTAATTTTTTTAAACTAATCGTCTTAGAAGGCTTTTTTATTTTGATAAAATGTAGAAATATTAATTGCAATGTAATTATTATTTAAAAAAGCGATAGAAATTACCGAAAATTTATTTATTAAGGGAAAAGATTGTTCGGAAGGCAGAAAATATAAGTGCTGCGTAGAAATTTTTATAAAAGATGCTAAAAATAATGTACTTAATGCCTAGGTTGAAACTTTAGATATTCCTGTAGATATTTTGTACGCAGTGAAATTGGATTTTTGATAATGGACTTACTGATATTGGACTCACTGACGAAAGAGAAGAGCCCATTATCAATAAGTCTAACGTAAGTAAGTCCAATGTC
>JAYTNA010000128.1:0-8628 GCA_043748865.1 Saprospiraceae bacterium | reverse complement strand
TTACACTTCCGTTATCGCATTGGTCAACGCCGTCCGGGTGATGTAATTGCCGTTTATGCCAACAACGATAAAGCAAAAAATGCTTTGGGTTGGATTCCCAAATATAATATTAACGATATTATGCGCACTGCTTGGGCTTGGGAGAAAAAACGCAGCCAAGTACTTGTTTAATGGTTAATGGTTAATGGTTAATTATTAGTGATAAATTATTAGTAGTTGATGGTTAGTTAAAGTATTTTCTTATTAAAACTTTTAATACATCTTTATAATCATTTCCCGTAGATATGCACATGAGATTTATTTCTATAAGAAAATACTCCAGTTAAAAATTAATAATTAACCATTAACAACTAACCATTATAAATGCACCAAATTGATTGGATAGTTCTCGCACTCACCATTTTTGCAATTGTCGCTTACGGTATTTTGAAAACGCGCGGCAAAAAAGATTTACAAACTTATTTATTAGGCTCTAAAGAACTCAAATGGTGGACGATTGGTTTGAGCATCATGGCAACGCAGGCGAGTGCCGTTACTTTTCTTTCCACCACCGGACAAGGTTTCGATGACGGTATGCGTTTCGCCCAATTTTATATCGGTTTACCGATTGCGATGGTGATATTGAGCGTTTTTTTTCTGCCGATTTATTACCGCTTAAATGTTTCTACGGCTTACGAATACCTTGAAGAACGTTTCGATTTACGGATGCGCACTTTTGCCGCCGTATTATTTTTAATTCAACGCGGTATGGCGGCAGGATTAACGATTGCTGCTCCGGCGATTGTGCTTTCAACAATTTTGGGTTGGAGTTGGTGGTCAACGAATATATTACTTGGTGTTTTAGTTTTGATTTATACCGTGTTCGGCGGTGGAAAAGCAGTGAGCGTGACGCAACAACAACAAATGGTGATTATTCTCATCGGTATGATAACGGCGTTGGTAATCATGGTTTCAAAACTACCGGACAATGTGCATTTCACCGATGCGCTGGCACTTTCCGGTAAACTCGGCAAACTTAACGTCATCAATTTTAAATTTGATTGGCGCGATAAATATACTTTTTGGTCCGGTATGATTGGCGGCGTGTTTCTGTTTCTGAGTTATTTCGGTACCGATCAATCGCAAGTGCAACGCTATTTACGCGGAAAATCTTTGACAGAAAGTAAATTAGGTTTGCTGTTCAACGGCATGATAAAATTGCCGATGCAATTTTTGATTTTGTTGGTCGGCGTGATGATGTTTATTTTTTATCAGTATCATAAAGCACCGATTCATTTCAATGAAAAAAACGTTGCCACTTTACAAAATTCGGTTTTGCATGATCAATTTGCGCAAGTGCAACAACGATATGATTTGAATTTTGAAGAAAAAAAAGCCGGTGCGGATGTATTATTGACTGCGTTGAAAACGAATGATCAAACGACAATTGAATCGGCACGGCAACATATTTTTGATTTGCGACAAGAAGAAAAAGTATTGCGTGATTCGGTAAAACAAATGATAAAAACTGCCGCACCGGATGCCGATATTCGTGATCGCGATTATGCTTTTTTGACTTTCGTTATGGGTAATTTGCCGCGTGGTCTCGTCGGATTTTTATTGGCAGTTATTTTTTCTGCGGCGATGTCTTCTTCTGCCTCCGAATTAAATGCTTTGGCAACAACGACGATGATTGATATTTATCGCCGACAAATTCGTCCGGACGATACCGACGAGCATTACACTTATTTAGCGAAATGGTTCACCGTACTTTGGGGCGGACTTATTTTGGTTTTTGCCACCTTCGCCACTTTCTTTTCCAATCTCATTGAAGCTGTAAATATTGTCGGCTCATTATTTTACGGCACCATTCTCGGTATTTTTCTCGTCGGATTTTTTTTCAAACTTATTCATGCACGCGCCGTTTTTATCGGTGCTATAATCGGTGAGTCGGTCGTCATTTCGGTTTATACAATTTACGGTTGGCACGATCCCGGTTTTCCTTTTCTCTGGCTCAATCCTTTGGGTTGTTTAGTTACTATTGGTGCGGCATTTATCGCGCAAAAATTTCAACCGAAACTTGTTTGAAGAAAAAATTATTCAAAAATAAAAAATTAATTATTCTCGTTCAAAAAAATTATATTCTGGTTCAAAAAAATTAATTTTGTTCGCGTGAAAACAATTTTTAAAAACAATTTTTCACGCAAATTTTTAATTAAAATAAAAAATTTGCATGAAAAAAATTATTAGCATTTCCGTTTTATTTTTATTCTGCTGCTCCTACACTTTTGCGCAAGGGCAATTAACTATTCCGCCAAACGGCGGTAACAAAAAAGCAAGCGTGAGTGAGCAAATCGGTTTAACAAACGTTGTCATTGATTATCACCGGCCGGGTGTAAAAGGACGTGAAGGAAAAATTTGGGGAACGAATGTCGCCCCCTACGGATTTACGGATATGGGTTTCGGCACAAGCACATCATCGCCTTGGCGTGCAGGTGCAAATGAAAACACTACGATTTCTTTTTCGACAGATGTACAAGTGGAAGGGAAAAATTTAACGACAGGTACTTACGCCTTATTTGTTGCATTAGGTGAGTTGAAAAGCACCATCATTTTTTCTAAAAATTCGACATCGTGGGGTAGTTTTTATTATAATGCTTCGGAAGATGCTTTGCGCGTGACGGTAAAAAACCAAGCTAATGATAAAAGCGTTGAACGCATGAAATATGAATTTACAGATCAAACCGACAATACCGCTACAATTAATCTGATGTGGGAACGCCGTATCATACCGTTTAAAGTGAGTGTTGATCTGAACGGTACTCAATTAGCATCTTTCAAAAGCCAACTTCGCAATGTGCCGGGACAATCTTCGGAAAATTTCCAAGTTGCTGCTAACTATTGTTTAAAAAATCATATTGAACTTGAAGAAGGATTGAAATGGGCTGATGAATCCATCAACGGGAAGTTCATCGGTCAAAAAAATTTCGCAACGCTCAGTACCAAAGCCGGTTTATTGCAAGCGACCGGAAAACAATCGGAAGCCGATGCTTTGATGAAAGAAGCTCTACCTATAGCAACTATGCAGCAGTTGCATCAATACGGGCGCGAGTTAGTGGCACAAAAAAGAGCGACTGATGCACTTGCCATTTTCAAAATGAACTACGATAAAAACCCGAACGAATTTACGACACAAATGGGTATGGTACGCGGTTTATCTGCCGGCGGCAATTATCCGGCGGCGTTGGACATGGCGAAAAAAGCAGCGACACACACCGGACGGCATTAATAAAGCGAATGTAGAACAAATGATAAAAAAATTGGAAGCCGGGAAAGAAGTAAATTAATGAACAATGAATTTTTTATTTTATGTAGGGACAAGTCGCGACCTGTCCTTACATAAAATAAAAAATTTGTGCCGCTCACAACGTTAAACCGTTTTTCCGGGAATGCGTTAATTTTAGCTCAAATTTAATTTCAACCCGTCATAAGCCGGGCTTATATTTTCCGGCAGCATCGCACAAACCTCATCGTGCAAACCCATGCCGTGACTGATGTGCGTGAAAAAAGTTTGTTCGGGTTGAAGTTGTTCGCTTAAAGCTATCGCTTCTTTTAAATTTAGATGCGCATGGTGCTCGTTGTGGTGCAGCGCGTTAATGATTAAAATTTTTGTGCCAACTAATTTTTTAAATTCTTTAGGCACAATGTATTTACAATCTGTGATATAAGTCACATCGCCAAAACGAAAACCTATGACTTTTGTATTAAAACCGTGTACTACTTCAATGGGTTGAAAAATAATATCGTTCAGCGTAAATTTTTTATTTTTATTGATGCGCACAAACTCAAACGAGGGTGAACCCGGATAGGGATTTTTTTGAAAAGCATAGGCATAACGCTTGCGCAGCGATTGTTCGGTTTTTAATGTCGCATATAAAGGCATCGGTTTTTTTTGTCGAAAATTATACGGACGTACATCTTCCAAGCCGGCGATGTGATCGCTGTGATCGTGTGTGATGAAAATTGCGGCGACATCATTAATTTGGTGTTGTAACATTTGCATACGAAAATCGGGACCGGCATCAATAATAATATTTTTCCCGTTTAAATGTAACCAAACAGCCGAACGCATACGCTTGTCTTTCGAATTTGTTGATTGGCAAACGCGACACATACAACCTATAATTGGTACACCTTGAGAAGTACCCGTTCCTAAAAATGTAAGCTGGTTCAAAACGATAATTTGTTTTTAGAAATGTAATCTTATTAAATCAAAGGTAGATGAATTTATTTGATTGGCGATAATATACGATTCCTGCGGAGTAGAACATTCTCTCACGAATTTTTCTATAAACATTTGACGCCTCCGGAGTCATGTCCGTTAAGAACCTGAGCAGTTACTAAAATACACGCACTTTTTTCTTCCCTGTACTTATTTTCAATAATTTTTAGTTTTTTTTTAATAAACACTGAATAAGAACTACCTTTGCACGAAAATTAGCAGAATTTTAGTATAATACACTCAGATCACAGAAATTTACCTATGATCAATTACCAAAATTGAAATCAGCTGAATTGTTCCTTGAGTGAAGTATATGCAATGACTTGCTACTATTGAATTTCCAAACCTGACACACGCAAAAATAAATGTTCAAACTTTTTAGATTTTTCACGCAAGAATTAGCCATTGACCTCGGCACTGCCAACACACTCATCATTCAAAATGATGAAATCGTGATTGATGAGCCTTCTATTGTCGCTATTAATAGAAAAACCGGCGAGACTATCGCCGTAGGCACAAAAGCGATGCAGATGCACGAGAAAACACACGAAAATATCAAAACAATTCGCCCGTTGAAAGATGGCGTTATCGCCGATTTTCAAGCAGCGGAAAGTATGATTGAAGGTTTTATAAAAATGACCGGCGCACGTCGCCGTTTTTTTACGCACATGAAAATGGTGATTTGTATTCCTTCGGGGATTACGGAAGTAGAAAAACGCGCCGTGTTTGAATCTGCGGATCATGTTGATTCAAAAGAAACTTATTTGATTTATGAACCGATGGCTGCCGCACTCGGTATCGGTTTAGATGTAGAAGAACCTATTGGAAATATGATTATTGACATCGGTGGTGGTACAACAGAAATTGCGGTGATAGCACTTTCGGGTATCGTTTGCGATCAATCTATCCGTATTGCCGGCGATGAATTGACGAATGATGTGGTGAATTATATGAAACGTCAGCACAATATCCTTATCGGTGAACGGACCGCCGAGCAAATAAAAATCCACGTTGGTTCTGCTTTACCGGTTTTAGAAAATCCGCCCGAAGATTATTTCGTGAACGGACGCGATTTAATGACAGGTATTCCGAAACAAGTTACCGTATCTTACAGTGAAGTGGCGCACGCCATTGATAAAAGTATTTCTAAAATTGAAGACGCTATTCTTAAAGCATTGGAAACTACGCCACCGGAATTAGCTGCCGATATTTATAAAACGGGATTGTATCTGACCGGTGGCGGCGCACTTTTGCGCGGTCTCGATAAACGTATTGCTGCAAAAACAAAATTACCGGTTCATGTTGCCAACGATCCGTTGCGTGCAGTAGTGCGCGGTACGGGTTTAGCTTTAAAAAATACACATAAATATTCTTTTTTGGTGGATAGACGCAGGGTTTAAAGTAATGAACAATGAATAATGAATAATGAACAATGAACAATCAATTTATTGCAAGATTGTTCATTGTTCATTGTTCATTGTTCATTACTTCAGCTGCGGCTATCGTCTCCAACTTCAAAAATACTTCATCATCACTTTCGGATACACCGGCAAAACATTTTCAGGCTCATCTATTTCCGGATGCCAAAGTTTTTCCCACTCAAAACTATAATAACCTTTAAATTTACTTTTCGACAACGCTTTAAATGCTTCATTGAGTGGTGTTTCACCCATACCCAACATCACGAATTGATTTTTTCCGTCAATTATTTTTGCATCTTTGACGTGAACATGATAGATATATTTTTTCAGTTTTTCGTGCACCATTGCCGGCGATTCTTTTGTTTTTTCCCACATGTTGAAAATATCCCAGACTATACCTACATTCGGATGCTCGGCGGTTTTCATTATTTGCAATATGACATCCGACCATAAAACTTCTCCGTGTGTTTCCATTAACACGCGCACGCCACTGTTTTTTGCATAAGTACCCAAATCGAGCAACCCTTTTGAAATTAAATCTAAAGTTTTATCGCGGCCTTGTCCTTTCGGAAAATTATTCGGATACACGCGCACATTCGGACAATTGAGCGCGTGCGCCAAATCAATAAAACGCTTGCCTTCCTCTAAATTTTTTTGTCGCTCTGCACCTTCCGGAAAATGCAAAGTGGCGGATGAACCTAAGTCAACTATTTTTTTTCCCTTGTCTTCGACGCGTTTACGCGTTGCTGCAATGTTTTCTTTGCTATTCAGTTCCGGGCATTTGGGCAAATATAATTCACCGAGTATGCCGCGCAGTTCAATGCCGTCGTAATGGTTCTCAACCGTACATTTTAAAATTTGTTCGAAAGTCCATTTTGGACAACCCAAAGTTGAAAAAGATAAAAGCGGTTTATATTTTTTTTTATAAAAATCGGATCCGGTCAATGCCAAACTTGCAGTCAGCGTTGAAGATAATTTTATAAAATTTCTGCGCGTAGTTGATGCCATTTTTCAAATGCTTAATAGTAAAAAAATATTTTACGTCCTACTCATCCGTACAAAACTCAATACTGTTTTTATGAATGTAAATTTAGCACAAAAAATTTATCTTGTATTTAGTCGCCCGGTTATTTGGCGTAAAAAATGGAAAAAAATATGGGACGAGGTGAAATATTGAAGTGAAGCATGCAGGAAGAATAAAAGCAAATCAATTAAATTAGTTGAAGGGAAATAAACGTTGTTTTAATTATTCTTTTCTGAATCCGGCGTTGTTGAAATGGCGTATCCGTTTTAAGTAATTTGAAAAAACCGTTAGGTTTTAAATATCTGTAGCGACGGATTTTTAATCCGTCGTAGAAGAAAATTGAGTTTGAAGTCCCATAGGGACGATATATTTCTCTAATTACGAAACACCTACTAAATGGCATTTCAAAACAGCGATTAAATAAAATAATTTAATTAAAGGAAGCTGTTTCGCTTTTTTTTATTGAGTTATTGCTGTGTTTGTATTTGTTTTTTTATTGACGAGTTTCTTTAGTGTGCAAAAGAAGACCACAAAAACAACTATAAATCAAATTATTACATCAATAATTTTGCTGGTATCAATACCTAAAATGTCCACGACTTTTACCATCACTTTGTATTTCCCTGATGATTTGTATTCGTGAGCTATACTCGTAAATTCGAGCGTAGGTGTTTTTTTGGTGCGAAAACTTTGCCATTCGTTTTCGAATAAATAATTTCCCGTCCATTGTTCTTCGATACTGTTGTCCGGATTTTTTATTTGAATGATTTCTTTTTTGCTGTGATAATCAAAATCTATCGCCCAATAATCTATCCAATCGAACCAATTTTCGGTGAGTAGTGTGCGCGTGATGATACCGTTGTTATTTTTTTCTATTTTTATAATTTGTCCGTTATCAATCACCACTTTGTTGCCTTGTTTCATGGATTGTTGTAAATCTTCTATGTCGTCTTGTGTATAGTGCGTGACAAAATCGGTGAGTTCAATTGCAATTGTTTTACCGTTTATTTTTTCGCGCGTGTTCAAGTACGCGACGTCAAAAAATTTTGCTTGACCTTTTTCTACTGCGCGTTTATCGAAAACATCTTTCGGAATATATTTCAACGTAACAGATACACCCTGTTCTTTGAGTTCTTGGATGAATTGCGGCGTTAAACCCATTTCAAATTCAAAACCCAACACATCTACTTGCGTGTAAAGTTTTTGGCGACATTCTTCAAAAATTTCCCTCAAGCGCGTTTGTGTTACCGGAACATCTAAAGGACCGACATTGACGAAGCGTCCGCCTTTCATACCGTGCAAACAAGCATGACCTTCAATGCGTTTGGCTTTGTAGGCTTCGAGAATTAAATTGATGTACGCATTTTCTTTATCGCTGCCGTTGCCGTTGTTTAAATCGTTCATGAAAAATTGGCGTTCGTATTTACCCAAGTTGAGCAATTCGAATGCTCTGAAATCTTTGCCCGTCGCTTGCAATTCTCTTTGCACACCGATTAAACGTTTGCGCGTGGTGTGAATTGAAAACCTGCCCAAGTCGGTCGTTATCCATTTGCGCCCGAGTTTTTCCGCAACGGCGGCGGTGGTGCCGCTGCCGCAAAAAAAATCGGCAATTAAATCGCCCTCGTTACTGCTCGCTTTTATGATGCGCTCTAATAGGGCTTCGGGTTTTTGAGTGGCATATCCTATATTTTCATTTCCTTGTAATGAAATAATATCTGCCCATACATCTCTACTTCTTACACCTTCTCCTTTATACATTTTTCTTTGGGGAATTTTTCCTTTGGCTATGACAAGAGTTTTATCTTCTATCCAATTTCTTGCAGTTTCGATAGGCATTCTATATCCATTTGAAGGAACTTTTTCACCGAAACCTAATTCGTAAAAATATCCACCACCACCAGGATTATCAATTGGACCTAAAC
>JAYTNA010000127.1:0-5050 GCA_043748865.1 Saprospiraceae bacterium | reverse complement strand
CATACCAACCTTTTCCGTATTGCGCAACGAGCAAGCCGCCATTTTCCGGTTTTTCATCTACGTCGTTGCAACTTAAAACGGCATCGTAGTTTTTATCCCATTCACTCGCGAAATACAAACCGCGTTCTTGCACCCAACCGTCAAAATCTTTTTGCGTGATTTTATTCGGCGTATTTAAAACCTGATGTTCCGGTTTTAAAAAACGCACGGTTGCGTCTTCTTCCGTTGTTCTGCCGCGCCCCAATTTAAACGGATACGGTCCGAAATTTTGCATCACTAAATCGCGTCCGTTAGTATTGTATTGCACCACAACGTTGCCGCCATTTTTTACGTAATCCAAAAGTTTAGCGTTGAAGAACGATAATTTTTCTTTTGTGTTATAAGCGCGAATACCTATGACGATTGCATCAAATTTTTTCAAATTATCCGCATTTTGAAAACTTGCATCGTTGAGTTGTGTGACTACATAGCCGATTTGTTGCAAACACGCCGGCATATCGTCGCCGGCTCCCATGAAATAACCGATTTGTTTGCCGCGTATTTTAATATCTAATTTAACAATTTTTGCATCGGCATCGGATAAAACGGTTTGCGTTGGAATGTGATCATAAGCAATTGTACGCACCGATTTTGTTTCTATCGGCATCATTTCCGCTTTTAAATTATCCATAACTTGCAATTGCAGTTGCATAAAAACTTGTGCGGTAATATTCGATTCAATCGCCGTATTCGGTGCGGTTAAACTAAAAGACAAAACCGTTTCTTCATTTTTTTGTTTGAGCGTAAAAGTTTTTTCTTTCGGAGAAAGTATCCAATTGGTCGGTACTTGCGGTTTTAAAACGCCTTCAACGTTATTCGTACCGGCTTTTACGACAAACTGAATTGTTTTCGGCAGCGAATCGGCGAAAACATAAACTTTTTCGGATAAATTTACGAATACCGGCGGCGTGATTTCAAACGGTCGCCAGGTTTCGCCGCGTGCCGGATTTTCAAATTTATTGGCAATGGCGGTTTCAAAACTCATCGGCACATCTTCAATTGTAACGTCGTAAACGGCACGTAAATCGCGCGGCGTTTCCGGCAATCCGCGTAATTGTTGATCATCCACGCGATACATTCCGAGTGTTGCTTCTTTTTGCAACCAATACGGCGCGGTAAAATTTTCGTCGAAAGGAATATGTATTTTAAATTTTGAATTGAAACGCACGTTATTATTTAAAACTTGCGTGAGCATGGTATCTCTACCGGCTCTCGTTATCGAAATTTTATTGAGTTGAATTTTGGTAGTGGAGCGATTGATGGCTTCCAAATTTAATTCCACATCTTGGTTCGGCGTTGAACTTTGTGCCGAAGTCGTTGCTTCAAAATATAAACCGCAAGCGGCGCGAATGATTTCTTTTATTTCTGCCAATTTAATTTTTTTCCAATAATCATTTTTAATGCCTTCAATTTGATGCATGATTTTTAAAAGTTCCGACACACTTGCGGCAGGATTATCTGATTGAAAATTTTTGTCTAATTTCGTTATTTCTTTACCTATATTTTCGCCGCTTTCCAAACGCGACCAAGTTGTGTTGATACCATCTAAAATATCTTTTTGCGGTCTGCCGATACCTTTTATATAATTGAAGTATTCCGAATCCCCGCCGCGCACACCGTTTGAACCAAAACCTTGACAACGGTGCATTGAACGCGCTTCCGACGCAATTTCATTATTCGATTTACCTTTACTTGGATAGTAAACACCCAAATCGAGCGCAGTTAAATTTGTTTTATCTGCTTTATCAAATGCTGCTTGACTGCCGTAAAAAAACCACGATGTGTTAAAAAAAACGCGCTTCGGTTGCCAAACACTCACATATTTGAGTTGTTCCGGAAACGCATCCGGGTCGCCGGCTAAATCAAATGCTTCGACGGAAAGAATGGCGGATGATGTGTGATGTCCATGCGTTTCAACACTCGTATCCGCCGAAAAACGGTTGACGATAATATCCGGTTGCGTTTTCCGAATTGCCCAAACTACATCAGATAAAACTTCTTTTTTATTCCAAATCCGCATCGTTTCTGCCGGACTTTTTGAAAAACCAAAATCGTTGGCACGACTAAACATTTGTTTGCCGCCATCTACAGAACGCGCCATGAGTAATTCTTCGGTACGCAAAACACCCAACGATTCGCGTAGTTCCGATCCGATTAAATTTTGTCCGCCATCTCCGCGGGTGATGGAAAGATAATTCGATTGCACTTTGCGTTCATTCGCCATATAAGAGATGAAGCGTTGGTTTTCATCGTCCGGATGCGCGGCGATATACAAAACTGAACCGACGACATTTAATTTTTTAATCGCGTCGTGAATTTCCGCGCTCGTCATCTTTTTCGGTGCGAGTTGTGCGGTGGCAGTTGTAAATACTAAAAAAGAAAAAAAGAAAAAAGCGATATATTTCATTTTATAAAATTATGCTGCGAAGTTGCGAAAAAAATCTTTGAAACATACTAAACAGGTAAAGATAAAAAATATTGACTAATTTGTATCTTTAACCCAATTTATGTTACTTATGCTTAAATTAGGAATACTAAAAGAAAAGGCGAGCCTCAGCCCGCCTTGATGTTTTCACAACGGAAAAATCCTTATTGTGAATTGCTTCAAAATGTATGCACAAAACTAAAACTTTTTCTTCATAAAAAAACGAAAATGAAAAAAATTATTGGTATTGACGTTGGTACAAATTCAATCGGTTGGGCTTTTTCTTATGAAGACGATGATAATAATTCAGATTTAGTAGATGCCGGTGTGCGCATAGTTTCATCTGAAACAACTTATGCACGAGAGTTTGAAAAAGGGCAAGCCGTTACACTCAATGAGACACGGCGAACGAAACGCGGTATGCGTCGTACCTATCAACGTTATAAGCATCGCCGTTTGTTTCTCGTTCAAGAGTTGACGCGATTGAATTTGTTGCCTCAAGTTGTTTTGAATCAACTTTCCGCACTTGGATTGTACGGATTGAGAGATAAAGCAGTGCGTGGTGAACAAGTTTCACTTGGAGAATTAGGACGGATATTTTTACACCTCAATCAAAAAAGAGGATATAAAAGTAATCGCAAAGCAAATTCGGAAGAAAAAGAATCGAATACAGAAGATATACAACAAGATGAAAACAAACCTGACAAGAAGAAAGGTTATCTCGACTTGATTAAAGATCGTGAAAAAACTATTGACAACGCGGGGTTAACTATTGGTCAATACTTCTATAGATTAATGCAAAACGTAGAAGACAAACCCGTGCGTGTCAAAAAAGAAATTTTTATGCGTGCGTCCTATATCGCCGAGTTCGATAAAATTTGGGAAGCTCAAAAAAAATATTATCCCGAAGTTTTGACTGAACACAATCTCAGAAGAATTCGCGATGAAATCATTTATTACCAACGGCGTTTGAAATCGCAAAAGCATTTGATAAGCAATTGTTCTTTTGAAAAAGGACACAAAGCGGCTCCGCGCAGTTCGCCGTTTTTTCAAGCGTTTAAAATTTGGCAACACGTCAACAATATTAAAATCACGAATATTAAGTTAGCCAACTCATCTACTTTATTCGGTCACGACTATGACCGATTTGGCGAACGTTTTCTGACGCTTGAAGAAAAGGAAAAATATTTTGAGTTTTTAAATACAGTCAAAGACGTACCGGCAAAAACTTTCTTAAAAAAAATATTAAACCTGAATCCGAATGAAGGTTTCAATTTGAATTTTCCTAAACTTGAAGGTAATCCTATCAAAGCAAAAATTATCGGTGTTTTAGAAAAGCACAATTATAAAAATGCCGCTTTACTGAATTTTAATCCGCTTACCATTGATGCCGATAAATCATTGTATTTCCGATTATGGCATTTGCTTTACAGCGTGGAAGAACCGGAGCATATCATCAAAAAATTAACTGACGCTCCTTTTAATTTCGATACCGGTTTAGCAAATGATTTAGTCAAAATAAATATGCCTGACGATTACGGCAGTCTTAGCGTTCGCGCAATGAAAAGATTATTACCGTATCTGATGCAAGGCATGATGTATGACAAAGCGCGTGAAGCCGTCGCAGCGATAAAAAATAAAGAAGGGAAAGAAAATCTAAAACATTATGCCGACCATAAATTACTGAAAACCGAGTTGATGGAACGAATACTTACTAATAAGATTGAAACATTGCGTAAAGGAGCGTTGCGTCAGCCGGTAGTAGAACAAATTGTGAATCAGGTTATTAACGTTGTAAACGCCATTATAAACAATCCGAATTATGGTATAACGGAACAAGATCAACAAGACGGTACTTTCGAAATGCGTGTCGAACTCGCAAGAGAATTGAGAAGCAATGCCAAACAACGCAATGCTTCGACAAAACGCATGGGTGAAAATGAAAAAAATAATAAACGTATAGTAGATGAATTGGAAAAAATAAACGTGCGTCCTTCGAGTCGTAATATCGAAAAATATAAACTTTGGGAAGAGCAAGGGAAAGTATCGCCTTATACTTTTCAACCGATTGAACCGATACCTTTATCAAATTTGTTTGATTCGAACCTTTTTGAAATTGAACACGTCATTCCGCGTTCACGTTTTTTTGATGATTCGCTTCAAAATAAAGTAATAGCTGAAACGAATGAAAACAGAAACAAAGGAAACAGAACGGCTTGTGAATACATGGAAAGTAAAGGACAGTTACCAGCCTTTACAAAGTTTGTTAACGATACAAAATTTTCAAAAACGAAAAAAGAACGCCTTTTAGCTACCGAAATTCCTTCGGAGTTCGTCAATCGTCAATTGAAAGAAACGCAATACATTACGAAGTCTCTTGTAGAAAAACTGAAAGAAGTATCTCATAATGTTTGGGTGACGAGTGGATCTATTACCGAATATTTGAGAGATAAATGGGGACTCAATGATGTCATTAAAGATTTGAATTGGGAAGATTACAAAACGGCAGGACGTACGCACGAAGAAAACACCAAACACGGGAAAGTGCGTAAAATAGACGGTTGGAGCAAGCGCGAAGACCACCGT
>JAYTNA010000126.1:0-1181 GCA_043748865.1 Saprospiraceae bacterium | reverse complement strand
ATTTTCAATCAAAAATCAAAAATCAAAAATGTTTCCACCCCTGTGCTGTAATCGGATGAATATTACCGCCACGTGTGTGTAGTTTGATACCGTCTTCTTTAGGCACAATTTCGCCGGCGATATAAATATCGGGTAAGTATTTCACTTTTTCAATGTCATTAGGATTAATCGTAAAAAGCATTTCATAATCTTCACCACCACTTAAAGCGCAAGTAATTGGATCGAGTTTTAGTTTTATCGCCATCTCTTGTGTATCCGGATGAATCGGTACGCCGGTTTCTTCGAGAAAAATACCGACACCGGATTGTTTGCAAATATGATGCAACTCCGAAGCTAAACCATCGGAAATATCCATCATACTCGTCGGCACCAATTTATTTTTTCGAAACATCTCGATTAAATCGCGGCGCGCTTCCGGTTTTAATTGTCGCGCAATCAGATAATCGTTGCCGGTGAGTTCGGGTTGTATTTTCGGATTATCGAGATACAATTGTTTTTCACGTTCCAAAATTTGCAAACCGAGATATGCCGCACCTAAATCGCCGGAAATGCAAACCAAGTCGCCGACTTTTGCACCGTTGCGATAAACCAATTTATCTTTTTCACCTTGTCCGATAGCCGTAACGCTGATGACTAATCCGCGTGGTGAAGAAGTCGTATCGCCGCCAATTAAATCAATATTGTAAAACTTGCACGCGGCGTAAATACCTTCATACAATTCTTCGACAGCTTCTACCGAAAAACGATTCGATATGGCTAACGATACCGTAATTTGTTTCGGTTGCGCATTCATGGCATAAATGTCTGACAAATTCACCACCACTGCTTTGTATCCGAGATGTTTGAGCGGTGCGTACATCAAATCGAAATGAATACCTTCGATGAGTAAATCAGTTGAAACAACGGTGAGAAAACCTGTATTATCAATAACTGCCGCATCATCGCCGATACTTTTTACTGTTGAAGGTTGAACGGTTGCATTATTTGATGTCAAGCGGTCAATTAATCCAAATTCGCCGAGTGCTCCTATTTCTGTTCTGTCCATATAAATGAGCTTTCAGCCGTCAGCTTTTAGCTTTCAGCAATTATTTTTAGTTTTTAGGTAAACTCTGCTTGTCATAAACATAACTCCGAAGGAGTCGAGCATTAAAGAGTTATAATTTAGGCGTTTTTTTAAAAGC
>JAYTNA010000125.1:0-5409 GCA_043748865.1 Saprospiraceae bacterium | reverse complement strand
TAATTTTAATTAAGAGCTGTGATAAAATGTGTCGGTATCAAATATCAAATACTAATAATTTCTCGATACCAATTTTTAATTTTTAATTGCCTCAGCGATTGCTTTTTCTGCCAAAGGCATCATAATATTATAACCTGCCAAAGTCGGATGTACGCCATCGGTTGCGATATCAGGACTTAAACCGTTGCGCTCATCTTTCAAAGCGGTGTGATAATCTAAATAAACTAATTTATTTTCATTCGCCAATGCTTTTATACGTTCATTGAGTACTAAAATTTTATTCGGTACGTCTGTAATTTCTTTTCGCCAAGGAAATTCAAATGCCGGATGAACAGAAGCAAGAATAACTTTTATGTTATTCGTTTGGGCAAGTTGCATCATGTTTTTAATATTGCCGATCGTAAAATCCGGATCGTAAGGTCCGTTATTTTCGGCAATGTCATTCGTACCGATGTTTATGATAACGACTTTCGGTTTTAAATTAATTACATCCGGACGAAAACGAATCAAAGTTTGTATAGAAGTTTGTCCGCTGATTCCGCGTGCAATTCTTCCGTCCGTAAAAAATTCGGGTAGTTTATCCATCCAAAATTCTGTGATAGAATTGCCTAGAAATACCACGCGGTTTTCACCGGGTTTTGGTGGTTCTAATTTTTTGTTAGCTTCTTTGTATTTTCCTAAATTTGCCCAATCATTTTTTACTTTGAGTTCATCGCGTTTTTTAAATTCTGCTATTTCTTCTTCCGAATATTTTAACTCCATCGGATTGGGATGCAATTTTTTCAAATAGCCTTCCATTTTCAACCAATCACCGAAACGCTCAGCCCAACTATCGGAAGGCAATTTTTGTTTTTTCATGCCGAAACCATGTCCGCCTTGTTCATATACATGAAGTTCAACCGGTTGTCCTGCTTCGCGCCATTTGTTGTAAATACTTATACTTGTCGGCGTTAAACGCAACTGATCATTTGATGCAACAACAATAAACGTTGGCGTTCTCTGTTTCGGAATTTCTGAACCCACACTCGGACTCAGGTACGCATAAATCGGAGCAATAAAATTTGGGCGCGTTTCATCGGTAGCATTAGACACAACTGACATCGTCACCGTACCGCCCGCAGAAAAACCCATGAAACCGATTTTATTAGTATCAATTTCATATTCTTTGGCGTGCGTGCGCACATATTTTACCGCAGTCAATCCATCCTGCATCGCCATCTTGATTACGGGCGCATGCAACGAATCAAAATTTTGTTTGCCGCCGATTGATGCCATCATTTCTTGAACCGGATCATTGGTCAAACTTTTAATGACTCGATACTTTAAAACAAAAGCCGCCACACCTTTTGAATTGAGATAAGCAGCTACATCATTTCCTTCCGAATCAATAGAAAGGGTTTGAAATCCGCCGCCCGGCGCGACGACAACTGCAGTGCCGGTTGCTAATTCCGGTTTCGGTAAAAATACGGTGATACTTGGCTTTGACACGTTATATACAACGCGTGTATTGAACATATTTTTTACGCTTTCAGCCTCATCCCAATTCCAAGTTTCGGATCCGGGTGCTTTACCTTCGTATAAATTAATGACTTGTTGTGCCGATATGCTTTGTGTTCCGACAAGCAAAAAAAGAAGTATTAAAATTGTATTTCGTTTCATTTCTAGAAAAAATATTTTGATTAGTAATCTGCAAAGAAATTAATTTAATTTCAATTTATATACAATATGGTAAAAGAAAAACGGTAGTTACCTTCAAATAACCTTCCGAATCTTCCACAAAAAATTGTTCAGCTTCCGGGATACCGGCAGAACCCGAACAACCTATAATATCATTCGGAAAAATCGTAGGCTTGTATGCGGTGCAATAAATCATTTTTTTTCATTGAAGCATCGGATGTTTTGATAAAATTATTTATTCATTTTATCCAACAACTCATAACGTGCATCAATTCCGGATTTTTCTGTACCTGATTGGGCATTGAGAATCATCACCGGCGGATTTTTATCGCCCGCTTTTGCCGCTGACCATTCAGGTAATTTGTCACCGTTTGGATTGCCTGTTTTAATGAAGTTGGCGAAATAACTATTCATCGTTTCAGAAACTTTAAAATCATCCGGTGTCCAGGCATACTCTTTTATTAAATGCAAATTACCCATGCAGTATTCAATTTCACAAGCGTGCGGTGCGCCGATAGGTGCAGGTGCTTTGGGTACATTCGGGTCTTTCTTAGCCGTACCGCCGGCTAAACCGGATAATAAAGTTTGGTCAACGAGTGCCGGACGCAATTTACTGTATAAATATCTATAAACCGGTTGAGAAGTAGTTGTGCGTTGCAGATCAAACCATTTCCAGGTGCTGTAAGCAATGAAACGATCGGAACCTAAAGCAGTTGCGGAATATTCAACGGCTTTATCTGTGTCATAAGGATAAAGTTTTAAAATGGCATTGTAATCTTTAGGATAAGCTTTTTTCACGAGTGCAACATAATTATCAGCTTTAAAAGGTTGCCCTTCCATAAACGACGCACCGGCTTCGGCAGAATTCCAACCCACTAACAGAGGTACTTGTGCTTGTTCTCTTGCCTTAAAAATTTCAGCAAGTGGTTTTGGCAAAAAATAATTGTCTTGTACAACCGGAAACCCAAAACGACCTGATTCATTATAAATCTCATAAATATCTCTCGAAGGCAATGTGCGTAATGCTTTTAAATTCGAATAACCGGCTTTTGCGGCAAACTCCGAACCGATTTTTTCTGCGGCAGTTAGACTTGTCGGTGCTAAAGTAGCCACACCCGAACCACTTTCTCCTATCGCTCCGGCAATTAAATTTTTTGATAAAGGCGATGCCATTTGATAACTCACAGAGGAAGAACCGGCAGATTCACCCGCAATGGTTACTTTTTTTGCGTCGCCGCCAAACGATGCAATATTTTTTTGTACCCATTGCATGGCAGCTACCTGATCTAACAAACCGTAATTGCCGGAAGCTCTATACGGTGCTTCCGCGCTTAATTCCGGGTGCGCGAAAAAACCAAAAATATTTAAACGATAGTTGCAAGTCACGACGACAATGCCTTTTTTCGCCATCGTTTCGCCGTCATAACGTGGTTCCGAGCCATCGCCGGCAATAAATCCACCGCCGTAGAAATAAAGAAGCACCGGTAAATTTTTTGTGTTGCGCGTAGCCGGTGTCCAGACGTTTAAATACAAACAGTCTTCACTCACACCGTTTGAGCGCGAATTCATATCGCCCCAAATTAATTTTTGCATCGGACGCGGCGCAAATTTTTTTGTCTCTTTTACACCTTGCCAATTGCTCAAAGGTTGCGGAGCTTTCCAACGCAAATCCCCGACAGGTGGTTGTGCAAATGGAATACCGAAATAAGTTTGAATACCGGATTTTGTATCGTAATTGCCTTCAATCGCACCGTTGGCAATAGCAACTTGAACGGAAAAGGCATTGTTTTGCGCTTGAGTTGCAAAATAGAAATAAAAAAGCAACGCAGGTAAAAAAATTGTTTTTTTCATTTTGAGCAGAATTTACAAAATTTAGAGAATTAATGCGAATTTAAGATACAAATTTTTAGATTTAAGTTAATGACTATAAAATAAATTGTATTTATAAAAAATTCGGGGTTTTCCGACTTGAAAAATTCGGGGTTTTTTATTTTTCCTGAATAATAATTAAGACGATTTGATGCGTTCTTAATAAGCAAACCCAAATCCAAAATCGTTTAATATTCCGGATTTTGCGTCAAAACATTTTTATCTTGCTAATCAATTTGCAATTGAGGAATCGGGAAATATTCACTTCTACCGGTTGTGAATGTCGTACCACCAAAGCAACTTGTCAATATTTTACTCTCATTAGAAATATATTTGTTAATTTCAGTAGTAGCAAACACTCAAACGTACGTCATCATAAAAACGATGTCCTTCTTGAGTCAATTCAATTTACGTTCGAAGCGTAAAGCTGAACGCGCATCTGCCTGATCTTTGATAACAGCAGATATTTGATAAGGGCAGCAGTTGGTTCAAATCCACGCTTTTCGGTTGTTATATACGGTACAATCCATTTTTAAATTGTACTTTTGTCGAGTAATCCCATTAAGTGATTTTTTGGATTTGTATCCAAAAGTCTTACTTTTTTCGGTAATACTTCTTTAAAGTTTAAACAGTTTCATAATTACACAAATACCAATAAGGCAATTCGATGAAAAAAATATTTAAGTCTATAGTTTTTCTTTTCCTTTTTTCTGTAAGTTTTTTTGCAACTAAAGCTCAAAACCGAGAAGTTACACTGCTTCAAAAAGAATGGAAAGCGTTCTGGATTTCTGTTCCGGATGCTCCAACAACCGGTTACGGGGTTTATATGTTTAGAAAAAATTTGGAATTGAGTGAAGTTCCAAAATCTTTTGTCTTTCATATTTCTGCCGATAATCGTTACAAACTTTTTGTAAATGAAAAATTTGTCGCACTCGGTCCGGCTCGCGGTGACTTAACGCATTGGAATTTTGAAACTGTTGACATTGCTTCCTATTTAAATGCCGGAAAAAATATAATTGCTGTTCAAGTTTGGAATGATGGCGAATTTAGGCAAGAAGCGCAAATTTCTTTGCGGACAGGTTTAATTGTTCAAGGTGCAGGTGAAAAAGAAAAAATTATAAATACTGACAACACTTGGAAATGTCAACGCGACAGTAGTTATTCACCCACAAAATTTATTGTTTCCACTTATTATGTAGCAGGTCCCGGCGAATTGGTAAATATGAATTTTTATGAGAAAAATTGGCAAAGTTTATCTTTCGATAACAGCAATTGGAAAAATGCTGAACAAATTTTTCACGGCGCTCCAAAAAATATTTTAGGTGCTTTCGGTACGCCTTCGGGCTGGTTGCTCGTGCCTTCTTCAATTCCTCAACCGGAAATGAAACGAGAAAAATTTTTGGTGGAAAGACAATATCAACCCGAGGATAAAAAACATTTTACTTATGATGCCGGAAATTCTCGTCCGATTAAATTGGCGCAAAATACTTCCGGTTATATTTATAAAATAGAAACCAATACCGATACTACAATTCTTTTAGATCAAACCTATTTAACAAATGCGTATTTGACGTTCATATTTAATGGTGGTAAAGATGCCGGCATTTCTTTGTCTTATGCAGAAGCACTTTATACAAAATTTCCAAAAAAAGAAAATAGAAATGAAGTAATCGGAAAAACATTTTTGGGCAGAAAAGATTCTATTATTTCGAACGGAACTGACGGACAAATTTTCTCTTCTCTTTCTTTTCGAACTTATCGTTACGTTAAATTGAGAATTGTTACAAAAAATAGCCCTTTAGAAATTCAAGATATTTACGGCATTTTCACAGGTTATCCTTTTCAATTGAATGCAAGTTTAAA
>JAYTNA010000124.1:0-3032 GCA_043748865.1 Saprospiraceae bacterium | reverse complement strand
TTTAACCACTTTTGCAAAACAGTTTTATGGAGTTGGCATACTCAGTCATCCCGTCAGTGACCAATTATTAAATTGGAATCAAATGCTTGCACTGATGAGTTCCCCAAAAGCAACGATAGATTGTGTTCGATCTTTTTCTGAAACAGATTTTAGAAAAGACGTGATAAAAATTAATGTCCCGACTCTGATCATTCATGGAGATGCCGATAAAATAGTGCCGATAGGTATTGCAGGTGATAAAACAGCTCAATTACTACCGAAAGCGAAATATATTGTCTATGAAAATGCACCGCATGGTTTATTTATAACAGATAAGGATAGACTAAACGCCGACTTAATAAGTTTCATTTTGAATAATATATAAATACTCACTTACTATTTTAAAGATAAAATAACCGCGAAACAGTTGAAAATGGATAGCCTCACGCAAAGCGTGAGGCTATCCATTTTATTTTTCAAGATGCCAAAATTTTTAAAATGAATAATGATTTTGGATATTGTAAGTTAAGTAAGGTACTAGTAGTATTGTCATAAAATCAAAACGAGTGTGCCGATAATAATAAACAAAGCACCAATCGCCGTTTTAATTGTCAATGCTTCACCTAAAAAAATAACGGATAAAACAATTGTCAGAGCAACGCTTAATTTATCTACCGGTGCAACTTGCGAAACTTTGCCTAATTGTAAAGCTTTAAAATAAAATACCCAAGATAAGCCGGTCGCGACACCGGAAATAACCAAGAAAATTATATTCTTGTTCGTTAAAGTTATTAAGCCTTTTGTTTCACCTCTTGCTAAAACAATTCCCCATGCAATGATTAGAATAACGATGGTTCGAATAGCAGTTGCTAAATTCGAGTTGACATTCGTTATGCCTATTTTCGCAAAAATAGCAGTTAAAGAAGCAAAAAAAGCTGACAACAAAGCATATATCCACCACATAATTTTTATTTTAAATTCCTAAACTCAACAAAGATAAACGCCGATTTACCGTAAATTTGTGCTTTATTCAACATAATTTTAAAAATGGTCAGAAAAGCGACATCAACTGACTTTGATTTTGTTTATAATTTATATTTTCATCCGCAAGTAAATCCTTTTTTACTTTACGAAATAATGGATAAACGTGCGTTCAAACTTATTTTCAAAGATTTAGTGTCAAAAGAAATTAAATTTATTTTTGAAGAAGACGGAGAATCAATTGGTATGTTTAAATTGTTTGGTCATACGTACAGAGCAAGTCATATCTGTTATTTAGGTGGCGTTGCCATTCATCCGGATTATTCGGGAAAAGGATACGGCGTGAAAATGCTGCAAGAAATTTTAGCGCACGCTCAACAAAAAGATTTTTTAAGAATTGAACTAAGTGTAGCAACTTTAAACCGGAAAGCTATCGCGCTTTATGAAAAATTAGGTTTTGAACGAGAAGGCATTTTAAAAAAATATACACACCTGAAAAGTGAAAATCGCTTTATAGATGAAATGATGATGGCTTATATCTTTTAATTTTTTTTGAAATTTATGTCATTAGAAACAATTACTGATCATAAATGTGAATTAGGCGAAGGTCCCGTTTGGGATGCGCGACGCAATCAGATTTGTTGGATAGATATTCAGAAGGGCGAAATTCACCAGTACGGGTTTAATGATAATAGTTACCGTTCGTTTCCGTTGCACGAAAAGGTAGGAAGTATCGCAATTTGTAAAAATGAAGACTTTATTATCGCCACGAAAAGCGGGATTGGATTTATCAATAGAGGAGGAGGGGAAATAAAAATGGCGTTAAATCCGGAAAGTAGATTGCCAAATAATCGGTTCAATGACGGAAAATGTGATCCGTTTGGGAGATTTTGGGCGGGTACGATGTCACTCACGGACGAACCTAATGCCGGAAATCTTTACGCTTTTGATAATAATAAAATTGAAAAAAAAATTTCAAATGTCAGTATTTCAAACGGCATAGCTTGGAGTAATGATCATAAAACGATGTATTATATTGATACGCCAACGTTTGAGGTCGTTGCTTATACCTACGAAAAATATACGGGGCAAATTTCAAATAGAAAAATAGTTATTAAAATTTCAGAAAAAGATGGTTATCCAGACGGTATGACGATTGATACGGAGGGAATGTTGTGGATTGCACATTGGGATGGGTGGCAAGTTACAAGGTGGAACCCAAATACCGGAAAAAAATTACATCACATTAAATTTCCTGTTGCACGCGTAACTTCTTGCGCTTTCGGCGGAAAAAAATTGACCGATTTATTTATTACATCTGCAAGAACCGGTCTTACTGAAAATGAATTGAAAGAACAACCGTTTGCCGGTGCGCTGTTTATAATACGCAATTGCGGTTATCAGGGATTACCGGCTTTTGAGTTTAATAATTAATTAGAAAATAAAAAAAATGCACCTATTATGACGTTTAAAAATAAAGTAGCATTGGTAACAGGTGCCGGGCAAGGTATTGGTTATGAAATATGTAAGTATTTGGCAACAGAAGGCGCAAACGTGTTCTTAAACGATTTAGATGCTCTTTTGACGCAAGAAGCCGTAGAAAAAATCCGAAATGAGACGAAAGGTACCTGTATTCCTTTGGTCGGCGATAGTGGTGAAATAGATTTCGTTCAAACAATGGTAAATACAACTGTCAATCATTTCGGACGATTGGATATTGTAATAGCGAATGCCGGCATAACTTTGTTCGGTGATTTTTTTTCTTACACACCCGAAGCATTTTTCAAAGTGATGCAAGTTAATTTGGGCGGTACTTTTTTCTTAGCGCAAGCTGCGGCAAATGTAATGAAAATGCAATCCGAAGGCGGGACGCTTTTATTTACTTCTTCGGTGACGGCACATCAAGCGCATAAAAATTTGGCAACTTACAGTATGAGCAAAGCAGCAATAGAAATGCTTGCAAAAAATTTAGTTATTGAATTATCGCCGTATAAAATTAATGTAAATACGCTTGCACCGGGAGCAACATTGACTGAAAGAACATTAGACGATGCCGAATATGCGGCAGTTTG
>JAYTNA010000123.1:0-1907 GCA_043748865.1 Saprospiraceae bacterium | reverse complement strand
AGCTTTAAAATCTTTTATTATTGCTTCGTGTTCGTCAGTTGAAACGGTATTAATAATCGTTTTTACTTCCGAAAAATTAACACCATCCAAAGATACTTCAAATTTAACCGATGTCGGCATAAAAATCCAATCGTGGTAATTTTGTAAACAGCCAATTGTAATTTCGCTGATACTTTTTTCTGAACCTAAATCAATGGTGGCAATCAAATCTTGTCCTGCAACGCCATGCCAAAATTTATTTGCAACTGTTGTGCCACGTATGCCATCAATCAATGAATTCGGTCCGTCGGCTTGATAACTTTTACTGATAGGATTTTTATATGTTACTGTGCCGCCAATTGCTTTATGTATAATAAAAGATTGATCCATCGGTTTTACACTCTTAATAATACCGTTTACGAGCGTTACTGCTTTCAGTGTACCGGATGAATCAATAGTAATAGGTGCTGTATATTTGATACTTGATTTTGTCGGCACCGAACCATCTGTTGTATAAAAAATATCCGCATTCACTGCCTCCGTTGAAAGCGTTGCTTTTATTTTTCCGTTTTCTGTTTCGGGTTTTATATTAACTTTAAAATCCCCTTTGCAATAATGAAAACCTTTCTGGTCAAATCCACGAAAACTGTTTTGCAAACGATCGTTAAAACCGATCCAATCGCGTGTTGATTTCGGACTCCAAACCACCTCTGCGAGTGCCAACATACGCGGCAAAACCATGTACTCTAAATGTTCTGTCGTCGTTATCCATTCCGTCCAAACATTTCCTTGCGCGCCCATGACGAATTTGGCTTGCGACTCCGTCAATTCTTTCGGTATCGGTTCATAATCGTAAACACGCTTCAACGTATTCATACCACCAATAGCAAGCGGTTCGCCCTCCGGTCCGGCTTGATAATGATCGAAGTAGCAAGGTTTTCCGGGAGTCATTACCACATCGTGATTCATTTTTGCGGCAGCGATTCCTCCTGTTTCTCCGCGCCAACTCATAACTGCAGCCGTTGGTGCGAGTCCGCCTTCCAAAATTTCATCCCAACCTATCACTTTTCTGTTTTTGCCGACAATGAATTTTTCGATGCGTTTGATGAAATAACTTTGCAGTTCTTCTTCATTTTTTAAACCTTCCGCTTTTATACGCGCTTGACAAGCGGGACATTTTTTCCAAGGCGTTTTCTCAACTTCATCACCACCGATATGAATATAAGTGGAAGGAAATAAATCAATCACTTCCGTCAATACATCTTGCAAAAATTCAAAAACCTTGTCGTTACCCGCGCAATAATTTTGCGACATATTCACGTAATTACCACCGGTCATCACTAATTGCGGTTGATGCGAGCAACTTAAATCCGGATACACCGCCATGACAGCCGCATTGTGTCCGGGCATTTCTATTTCAGGAACAACCGTAATGTTTCTTTCTGTCGCATAAGCAATAATCTCTTTGATTTGTTCTTGCGTATAATATCCCCCGTAACTCGGTGCTTCACCCGGATTGGCTTGCGTTCTTGAACGCCATTCGGTACTCAATCTGTCGGCACGCCATGCACCGACTTCAGTGAGTTTCGGATATTTTTTAATTTCGATGCGCCAACCTTGATCATCTACCAAATGCCAATGAAAAACATTCATTTTATACGCCGCCATTAAATCAATGTATTCTTTTACAACATCTGCTGAAAAAAAATGGCGACTGACATCTAAGTGCATACCGCGCCAAGCAAATCGCGGAAAGTCTTTAACAGTCATGCACGGCACTTCCAACGGCGCATTGGTGCGCACCGCCGGCAATGTTTGAAACAACGATTGCATCGCATAAACAATTCCGATTTTGGTATTGGCAATAATTTCAATCGAAGTTGGCGTGACGTTGAGTAAATAACCTTCATCGCCGATATCCGCAGTTT
>JAYTNA010000122.1:0-6982 GCA_043748865.1 Saprospiraceae bacterium | reverse complement strand
GCTTTTAAAATGGTTGATGATTAATGGTTGATGGTTGAAAATCATCAACCATCAATCATCAACCATCAATCATTAACCGTCTACCGTCAAACATCATTTTTTTATGCAAGATTTATCAGAAAAATACATTATCAAGTTGCAAAAAATTGCGACAGATATTCAAAACAGTGAACCATTTGCAGTGTATGCAGAATCTGAAGAAGAAGAAGATTACAAATCCGTTTGTGATGTTTACGAACCGCAAATTGCAAAAGTGTATCAAGAAATTGCCGCCAACGATCCGTTGCAAATAGAAGCTGCGGAAAAAGTTTTAATCAATGATTATTTTGAAGGGTTGTATTTGCCGCGCATTTTAGGTTTTTCTATTTTACGCGGACAAGTAAACGACCAGACAAAATATGTGCGTCCGCAAAACCATTTCAAAGAAATTTTGAAAGCTATTTTAGAGTCCGCACACTTTGAAAACTTAAAAAAACGTATCGGACAAACGACACAAATCGGTTTCGCATTATCGAGTGATATTTGGATTACGGATTTCATCAGCGAAATTCCGAACAAACGCATTCGTTATTATTTGATGGGTAATAAATTGGATAAATACCGCGACCCGAAAGAGCGTCACGCTGCATATTCAAAATACAAAGCACAGTTTTCGCGCGAAAATTATTTGACGGCAATTTTTCCCGCCAATTTTTCGGAACTCAAAGTGGAATACCCGGAGTTGAAAAATTTCTTACTCTATCGAATCGCCAACAAATATCCAAATACAAGCCTGTTGCCTTTTTTGGTGCAAACTATTAAAAACGAAACATTTTTCGGCACGATCGAGCATGTTCAATTGTTGTGCTTAGCCGTCAATTTCTTTAAAATGTCGCCTGCCGATGAAAAAGTGGTAAAAGATATTTTCAATAAAATGCGCAAAGATGTGACGGGTTTTTCCGAAAAATATTTATCGTTCATCATCGAGTTGCATGATAAACACGTTGAATTAGACAGTGCTTCGGAAATAAAAGCTTCCGGATTTGTTGACGGTAATATAAAAGATGATGTTCAAGAGTATTATCGTATGACGGATATTGTACACACTCAAGGTTACAATAATCCCGACGTGATGAATGTGGTAAAAGTTTTTTACGACAAGCACGAAGGTTTGTCTGTCTTGAATGAATCTTTGCGCCGTTTGGTTGGCAGTTATATTAACCGTTTGATTTCTAAATTATCCGAAAGCGAATATCCGGATTATTTCGAGGCTTCAAAAATTTTCGCTTCTTATATGCGCTTGTTCGACAATGAACATTTTAATCAAAGTATTCGCGATGCATCTATCAAATATACAAACAAGTGTTTCGTAAAATTTACGGATAAACGCGGTAAAGAATACCAAGAGGTCAAACGTTTCGTAAAAACAAATTTTACGCAGTGGCATTTCATGAAAGAAAAGGACGTGACGGAAATGTTTAAAAATCGGAGAAAAAAGAAAGGAGAAAAATAATAAGGAATGAGAAAGTAATAAGTTTCACCGGCAGAACTTATTACTTTCTCATTCCTTATTCCTTACGCCCAAATATTTTTCCTGTATTAAACGCGTCTTCCATTTTTTTATCTTCTTTCAACGTTTCAGCGTCGGGAGAAATATCTTTTAATTGCGTTAAATCCGGTTTGCCCGCATCTACCCAAGCTGTGAACCAAACGGAACCGAGTGCGAGAATGGCACGCCGCATTTGTTCTTCAACCATTCCGTTCAGCGTTTTGTGATAGGCTTCGGAAAATTCGACGGTTTGTTTTTTTGTCACGACTTTTCCGGCAGTTTCTAACGTAAATTTTTCTTGCTCTTTAATGCCAACATTCGCAGCGCGTTCCGATTTTAAAACGGCGGGAACTAATTTGTTGGAAGAGGTGACAATTTTCCAGAAAAAATTTCTTGTACTGTCTATATATCGGGCGTTGCCGACAAAAAAATCGTAACGCGTATCAGCAAATAATTCGGGCAAGCGACTTTCCCAAAAAGCGTGAATACCGTTTTGTTGCGTGAGTTGCCCATCATAATTTTCGGTAGTGTGCAACGGTACGTGTGCATCGGCAATGTAATGTCCCATGTCGGCACTTACTTTTAATATACGGTGTTTATCTTTTTTGGTAAACGCTTCGGTGAGTTGGCGTTGCATATTTTGCAAATGATAGGGCAAAATTCCGTGCGTGAAAAGTTTGTCGCGCACAAAACTTTGTTTGACGACCAGCCCTGAAGGGCGATTATTTCCTGTCAAAGCTAATCCTTCTTTTTTAAATAGTTGCGCGAGTGTATCAACGGATAAATTTTCCTGTGTATTCGGTGCGAGGCGGAGTAAATTATTAAAAGCAAATCGGCGCAAAAAAGAATCGGCAACGACAATAGAATCGCGCCGAAATATTTTTTTTATACTGCGTGCGGTAAAAAAATAATCGTGTTTGTGGTGTCGAATCGTTTTATTGTCGAAAAGTAAAAGCGTATCGTTTTTATCGGTAACAATAAAACAATCTACGTTTTGAATTTGCGCATCGAGCCGATCGTGCGGTTGATTGTGTGCGTGTTCTAAATCAATATAATGTCTGTAACCTTCACTTGCCGAAATGTAACGGCGTTTGTCGGGGTCAATCGCGTGATCAGTAATATATTCAATTTCGGTTTTATAAAGCGGCAACATCTCGGCGGGTAAAGTAAAAATGGCTAAACGATTGATGCGTTTGTGTGCGAAAAATCCCCATTTCGGATTTTGGATTTGTTTTTGGGTATTGGGTATTAGATATTGGGTATCAAGCATTGGTTTAAGAATCGCCAATACCCAATATCCAATACCTAATACCAAATACATGTTTTTCATTCCGACAAATATCGAATCAACAATTGCACACCAAACGCCGTTGCTACACGCTGTCCGCCTAAATCACTAGACGCTGACATAGCGGTACCGGCAATATCTAAATGCGCCCAACTTGTATGGCCATCAACGAAAACTTCCAAAAATTTTGCGGCACTGATAGCTCCCGCGTGCGCTTTTCCTGAAAAATTTGCCAAGTCTGCTACGTCCGATTTTAAATCGTCTTTAAATTCTTCCCAAAGAGGCAAACGCCACAAACGTTCGCCGGTGAAATCGCCGGCATGAATCAGCGCATTTGATAAAGCGTCATTGTTGGAAAATAAACCCGCAGCAACATAACCCAACGTTCTGATAACGGAACCGGTCAGCGTTGCTAAATCAATGATGGAATCCGGATTGAAATTCTTTTTCATATACGACAGCGCATCGGCTAAAATTAATCTGCCTTCCGCGTCGGTATCAATCACTTCAATTGTTTTTCCGAGATAAGAACCAATCACATCACCGGGTTTTGTACTTTTTCCGTCTACCATATTTTCTGTTGAAGGCACGATACCGATGAGATGCACGGGCAATTTTAATTTCGCCGCCAATTCCATCGTACCGAAAACCGCCGCTGCACCACCCATGTCGGATTTCATCAAGTGCATACCACTCGCCGGTTTTATGCTGATGCCGCCCGTATCGAAAGTAACACCTTTGCCTACGATGCCGATTTTTTTTGTCGCGTTGTCAGGTTTATATTCCATGATGATAAAACGCGGCTCAAATGCGCTGCCGGCATTGACGGAAAGTAAAGCGTGGAGATTATTTTTTTCACATGCTGCTTTATCGAAAACTTGCACATCGTAACCGAAAATTTTTCCGGAAGCAACTGCCCAATTTGCCAAAACTTCCGGTACTTTTTTGTTCGGAGCCATGTTCACCAAATCCATCACACGCATTTGTGTTTCGGCGATACTTGCACCGCGTTTCGCACTTTCGGTATTGTGAATTTTTTGACTGATTATATTTACTTGCGCGTCTTTTTCCCTCAAACTAACCGATTCATTTTTTTCTGCTGTTTTGTATAAACCAACGTTATAGACGCTCAACATCAATCCGTTTACGGCAGCTTGAATGTTTTCATCTGTATCTAAAATTTCGTCAGCAGAAAAATCAATAGCTAAACCGCCGGATAATTTTGTTTTATGGTGGAAAGCAAATTTTTTAAAAGTGCTTAATAAAGTGTTGTGTGTTGGTTTTTCGCCCAAACCGAGTACATAAACCATCGTATCACCCACAAAAAACGATGTGGTTTCTTTCGCTTCTCCTTTAATTTCATCTTGCAGACGTTTGGGAATCGCTTCTAAACCACCGGCTAAATTTTTAAAAATATTTTTTGAATCACCGCCGGATATTAAAATCGGGATAATAATTGTTGAACAATCACTTGGTGCTTCTTTAAAAATTTGAATTTTGATCATGCAGGAGGCTTTTAAAATTTGTACTAGTGGTTATGAACAATATGCGGTTAAATTAACTCAATATTTTCGGTACGATAAATAATTGGACAAATGTAAAAAAATACACGGTGATTAGAATGTTATATCACTTGTTTTTTTATAGAATTTTAGATTTTGTTTAATCCGGCAAGGCAATAAAATAGGGAAAACATTTTTCGGCGAAAAACTTGAAAATCTATCGGCTTTTATTTTTTAATAATTTATCTCTTGACACACTTTTCTAAATATTCCTTGATTATACGATGAATTTCTTTCTCATTCCTAAATATTTATCATTAAATATTTATCTTCCAAATCCCGCATTTTTTTTTCTTGGGCTGGTGTTTTATCGCCGTAACCGCAAAGATGCAAAATGCCGTGAATAATAACGCGGTCTAATTCGCGTTCAAAAGTTTGGTTAAAATCCTTCGCATTGTCACGTACGCGATCAATACTAATAAAAATATCGCCCTCTATCGGACTTTTTTTGTACGGAAAGGTGATGATATCTGTCAGCGTATCGTGTTGAAGGTATTCGACATTCATTTTGTGCAAATAATCATCGCTGCAAAACACGTAAGAGACATAACCGATTTCATTCAGTTCTGCATCCACTACTTTTTTAATCCAAGTACGTACTTTATCTTCATCCGACAACACGAAATCTATTTCTTCAGCATAAAAATCAATCGTATGTTCTATTTCTTGTTCTTCCATTTTTATTTTTTATTTTTTAAACCATATAGGCACATAGTTTACGTATTTAATTGGCTTTGAGCTTTGAGCCGCTAAAATATAGCAGCTCAAGGCTCAAAGCTCAAAACTCAAAACCAATCGTTAATTCTTCACATCATCCCCGCTTCCGCAAAACTATAAAATCCGCCGTTTGTAACGATGAGGTGATCAATGACTGTGACATCTAAAACTTCGCCGGCTTTTTTTAATTTTTTTGTAAGTTCAATATCTTGCGTACTCGGTTGCAAATTCCCGCTCGGATGGTTGTGTAATAACACGATACTGCTCGCCAATTTTTCAATCGCCGGTTTAAAAACTTGTTTCGCATCAACAACCGTTCCGGACACACCGCCGCGACTGACACAAATTTTAGTAAGAATGTTATTGGCGCGATTCAAAATAATGATCCAAAACTCTTCGTGATTGAGGTCAATCAAATCGCGTAGAATATGTTCATATGCATCGCGGGCGCATTTTATTTGTGTCCGTTGCGTACTGTCGCTGAATTGTCTGCGCCGACCCAATTCTAAAGCTGCCATAATTGTAATAGCTTTTGCCTCGCCGATGCCTTTAAATTTTTGTAATTCGGAGAGACTGCATTTACCGAGTTCAGATAAATTATTTTCCACCGAAGCTAAAATTTTTTCGCAGAGTTGTACCGCATTATCGTCACTGTTGCCGCTGCCGATTAAAATGGCAAGGAGTTCCGCGTCTTTCAACGCATTTTTACCGGTTGACATTAATTTTTCACGCGGTCTGTCTGCTTCCGCCCACGATTTAATCGTATTGTTTGAAATTGTGTAGTTGTTACTCATAGATAGATGCCGGACTAACTGACTAACTGACATAAAAATATAAAAAATTGAAAAATGCCGGCACTAAATAACAAAAAAAGTATCTGAATCTATTACTTTTGATTATTGAATTTTTATTTAACCGTTTATTCAAACCGTCGACGACGGCAATAATGTCCTATTTTATGTTAAACAAACTTTTTCTTTTTCTTTTTTTAAGCACTACTTTTTTCGCGTCAGCGCAAACTAAAGATGCTGCTGATGTCGCCACCCTAAAAAAAATATATGGCAACGAACTTTCCGAAGGCAAATGTTATCCATGGTTATATGATTTATGTACAAAAATCGGCGGACGATTAAGCGGTTCAGATAATGCCGCACGTGCAGTCGAATACACAAAAAAAATGTTAGACACGAGTGGTTTCTCAACTCGTTTGCAAGCGTGTATGGTGCCGCATTGGGTGCGCGGCGCAAAAGAAGAAGTTTTGATGCGCTCGAAACATACCGGCGATAGTTTTTTACACGCTCTATCTATTGGGAATGCAGTAGGTACGGGTCCAAAAGGTATTGAGGCGGAAGTAATTGAAGTACATAATTTAGATGAAGTGACGGCACTCGGCGATAAAGTAAAAGGTAAAATTGTTTTTTATAATGCACCGATGAATCGGACGTACATGAATACCTTTCGCGCTTACGGGGAATCAGGTGCGCAGCGTTATGCCGGACCTTCACGCGCCGCGCAATTCGGTGCTTTGGGTGTTTTAGTACGCTCGTTGACGACGGAACACGACGATTATCCGCACACCGGCAGTTTGCGTTACGATGAAAAATTTCCGAAAATTCCGGCGATTTGTATTTCTACGAATGATGCGGATAAACTTTCAACGGCAATAAAAAGCGAAACAGGTTTAAAAATTTTTATGAAATCAACTTGCGAAATGTTGCCTGATGTTGAAAGTTATAACGTCATCGCTGAAATAAAAGGCACTGAAAAACCGGAAGAAATCATCGTTATCGGCGGACATTTAGATTCTTGGGATCCGGCACAAGGTGCGCACGACGACGGCGCGGGTTCCGTTCAATCTATGGAAGTGCTGCATTTATTGAAACGCAT
>JAYTNA010000121.1:0-3022 GCA_043748865.1 Saprospiraceae bacterium | reverse complement strand
AAAAAACCTCTCTTTTTTTAATTTTTTACCGGCAAATAATAATGAAAAACAATACCCAAACCCTCATTTTAGCAACTATGTTGCTCTTCCCGATTTTTTTATCTGCTCAACCAATTGTAGTTGATAATAAAGGCACTGTCAAAAGTAGCGTCATCGGCAACAAAAACGAGATAAATAAAACGCAAACAGATACCGTTATCGGCACAATAACGGACGACAAAAACGACATCGTTCAATTTGAAACTGAAGGGAAGCGCGTTCAAGCAGAAATTGGGGGAAGAATAAATATTAATACGCTTGTCGTGGGCAGTAACAATACCGTCAATATAACCAAAGTTTTTTACTCCATCGGTAAATCGGTGGAGTATGCCGATTTAAAAAAGGATATTACTGACTTGGAAAACAGGTATTCAACTAAAAACAAAGAATACAAAGAAGCCGACTCTCCGAAATGGAAAGAAAAAGCAACAACTGAACTCGGACAATTAAGCGACGAGATTGAAAAAAAGACAAAACGATTAGAAAATTTTGTAAGAGACGTTATAGGTTTGGCGGAATCATTCAGCAGAATTGAAATTAATTCAGAGCGTTTGAGCAAAGCCAAAGCATTTTTTGAACAAGGTAAATTCAGAGAAGCGGATGCAATTTTAAAAACCGAAGATATGCGGAGTGATGGCGAAAAATTATTGACGCGCGCTGCACAATTGACAAGCGAAATGCAAAAAAATGACAACGGCTTGCTTATTGTTTCCACCGAGTTTTTGATTAAAGCGCAATTAACGACAATTAATTACACAATTAAAAGTCAATTTGATTCTGCTAAAACATATTTCAGACAATCGTTGCGTTATTTTGAAACGCCGGAAAACCTCATAGCTTTTGCTGATTTTTATCGTGAAAACCATATTTACGATAGTGCCATACAGCTTTATTCGAGATTAATTACGCGGCCAAAAGCTGAAGCATGGCAAAAAGCAAATGCTTATAGTCATTTAGGCGAACTTTACACAACTCAAGGCTATTTAAATGAAGAATTAAAAGCCTATACTATATTTTTTGAAATCTACGATTCTTTAAGTAAACGAGATACTCTTTCTTCTTTTTATAAAATTAATTTGGCTGTTTCTTACCAAAAATTGGGTTCATTGCACAATTCGTTGGATGATTTTGATAACGCTTTATTTTTTCATCATAAAGGCATCAAATTGTTTGAAGAACTAAATATCACATATCCAGCTAATGTGGATTTTAAAAGTAAATTAGCGAATTCTTACCTAGAACTGGGTGATGTTAACGCAAAGTTGAAATGTAATAATATTGCTCTATATTTTTATGACAAAGGCATTAAATTGTTTGAAGAACTAAATGTCTTTTATCCAACCAATGTAGATTTTAAGAATAATGTTGCAGTCTCTTGTGGGAAATTAGGAAATACGCAGATGAAATTAGATAGTTTGGATAAGGCATTAGTCTATTTTGAAAAAAATTTAGAAATATTAATTGAACTTTACAATGCTTATCCAAACAAAGTAGATTATAAATATAACTTGGCAATTGCATACTTACAATTAGGCAACATGGGTATTCCGTTAAAAAATTTGGAAAAAGAAATGAGATTTTATGATAAAGGAATCAAATTATTTGAAGAACTAAACATTTCCTATCCGACCAATGTGTGGTTTAAAAACGGTCTGGCAATCACTCTTGCAAAATTAGGAAGATGTTGTCAAAAACAAAATAAAAACGCAAATCAAGCAAAAATTTATTTTCAAAAAGCAGAAAAATTATGGTTGGCTTTAATAAAAGATGCATCTCAATATGCAGATTTTAAAAAATCTTTAGAAATTGTACAACAAGATTTAAAAGATTTAGATACAGGTAAAAACTAAAATTCAACACACATTTATTTTTTTTGGATTTTTATTTTCAAAAAGAATTATTAAAATTACTGATAGCTGATAGCTGAAGGCTAAAAGCAGGACAAATTTTCAAATAATGTTCCGCTTCATCTGCTGTTGCCACACCCGGAAAATCGCCCCACCAATTTACTAAATCGGTGATGCACTGCAAATGCAAATGAGGCGACCAACCACCATTTTCGTGTGGTTCGCCGAGTTCGGCAATTTTTTCACAGCGTTTTATTTTTTGTCCGACTTTTAAATTTTCGATACTCTTCAAAGAAAGATGTCCGAACAACAACCAAAAAGTTTTTCTATCTACAGTGTGTTCGGTAATGATGGTTGCACCATAATCTAAAACTTGGTTGTTATATTTAAAACTGTGAATTTTTCCGGCGAGCGGTGCGTAAATCGGTGTGTGCGCTTTTGTCCAAAAATCAATACCCAGATGAATACATCTCGGATTCGTTTCGTCCGTAAAATGTTCGCTGTTAGCGTAAATCATACGGCGTTCACCGTAACCGCCAACGGCAATTTTTGCATTGTTTGTTGCTAAAGTTTTTTTTACATAATTATCCAAACCTTCAAAAGTCGTCACGTTTGCTTCAATCACGGTTTTATCATGAGCTGAAAGCGAGATAGAGCAATAATCTTTTCCGGAAAAATTATTGCCCATTACAGGGAACAGGTTTTTTATTTTTGTTGACGGTAAGAAATTCATAGAAGTGTAATTAAGTTGCTCGCAAAGGCGCGAAGGCGCGAAGAAATATGCCCGTAAAATTATGAAATTATTTCAGCCCTGTTTGCGGCTTTGCGACTTTGCGAGAAATTAAAAATAAATCGTTGTACTTTTGCAAAAAAAATTCAAAAATAAATTTCAAAAATGTTTTCAAAAATGTTTTCAAAAATAAATTTTCAAAAATTATTTCCGATTTTCTTTTTTATTTTTTGTTTAATCGGTTGCAAAAATAATGAAACAATCGAAAAAAAATCCAGTACTAAAACCGGTTTGGAGATAAGTGCAACAAATACCGGCGACAAAAATATAATTTTTTTCGGCAACAGTTTAACGGCGGCTTACGGTTTAGATGATCCGACAAAAGGTTTTGTCTCGCTCATTCAAC
>JAYTNA010000120.1:0-3144 GCA_043748865.1 Saprospiraceae bacterium | reverse complement strand
TTAATTAAAATGAATCATAAAATTTTTACCATATTCATCATTCATCGTTCATCATTTATAATTAGCCTACTCGCTTTCATTTTTCCTTGCACACTTTTTGCGCAAACTTTTGACGCTACTATCAGCACAAAAGAGCCCACTTGTTTTAGTTATACAAATGGCGAAGCCATTGCAACTGTAGTAAACGGCACTTTGCCCATTAAATATAGTTGGAGTAACGGGCAACAAGACGGACAAACCTGCTTAGGTATTGGTGCCGGTAATTATTCTGTGACGATATCCGACTTTGCAGGTAAATCTGTCGTGAAAACTTTTACAATTACACAACCCACCGCGGTGGTATCTACTTTTGTTCTAAACGGTCCGTTGTGTAATGCTACCGGTTACACGGCAATTGCAACGGGCGGTTATCCGGGATATACTTATACATGGACGAATCAAACGACCAACCAAGTTTCCACAGATCCTACATTGGTTTCACCGGATGCCGGGGGATATTATTTATACGTTGCAGATACACGCGGTTGTCACGATGCGAAATATGTTCAATTAGCCGGCGTACTTACTGTTGAAATGCGCACTCTTAATGTTATATGCGGCGGCAGTTGCGATGGTTCAGCAGAAGCACGTGTTAAAGGCGGCAAACAACCTTACACTTATAAATGGAGTTATCGCGATACGACTTCACAATCTATCTCACCATTACCCGGCGGCAACTATTCAGTTACAGTTACGGATGCCGGCGGTTGTAGTAAAACAGCGACGGGTTTTGTTTATGAACCGACACCTTTAGCCGTAAATTTAACACTTATAGGACAATGTACAGGCACAGCGACCGCAAAAGTAGCACCGACAGGTGGCAATGCACCCTATAAATTTCTTTGGAGTAATGGTGCTGTCACCAACCAAGTAGTAGGTTTGGCACAGGGACAATATTTTGTCACGGTAACGGATGCCAATGGTTGTAATAAAAGTGCGCAAATAGATGTCAGTAATGCGACAACACTGTCCTATATAACCTCCAAAACTGATGCGACTTGTAACGGCATCAATGACGGCAAAGCCGGTGTACAAATAACTGCTTCAGGTTCTCCAGGTCCCTACTCCTACAAATGGAACAACGGCGGGACCACAACAAATATTTCCAACTTAGCACCCGGCAACTACACGATTACGATTACAGACGGTGCCGGATGTACGCAAACCTCGACGCTCAACGTCACCGGATTACTTAAAATAACGCCGAAACTTTCCGCAACTGCCACTGCTTGCAGCGGTGCATCCGGTTCGGCAAGTGTTATCAATATCAATGGCGGAACCGCGCCTTATACTTATATGTGGAACAACGGCACAATAACAAGTGTAGCCTCCAATCTACCTGCGGGCACTTATTGGGTGGTAGTAAGCGATAGTAAAGGTTGTAAATCCGACACCACAAACATTACCGTCAACGCCACCGGTGCGACTATCACTATCATACCGGTTGTCACCAACGCAAATTGCGGTCAAGCAAACGGCAGTATTACGGTCAGTGCATCAGGCGGCACTGCACCATATAAATATACTTGGAGTAATAATGCTACAGGTAATTCAATTTCAGGTTTAGTTTCTGGCAATTATATCGTAACGGCAACAGATGCCAATGGTTGTGCATCAAATCCCTTAAGTGTAACTGTTGGCACAAATTCAGTAGGTATAATAGTCAATCCGGTAGTCACTTCGGCGGTTTGCGGACAAAATAACGGCGCTGTCATTTTAAATATCACAGGCGGAACTGCACCATATACCTATCAATGGACAGGTACAACACCGACTACATTAACCGCGCTCGCTGCCGGCAATTATTCGGTCGTCGTAACAGATGCTTCCGGCTGTATATCTACGCCGATAAAGTTTACCGTCAATGCTGTGTCGTCCACTATTACATCTAAAGCCACTGTTGTCAATGCTACTTGTGATCGAACAAATGGTGCGATTACACTCGTCGTTGATGGCGGTAAAGCACCTTATACTTATAACAACGGTACAACAACCAATGGCACCGGTTACTTCTCCAACTTATCGCCCGGCAATTATACCATTACTGTCACCGATGCTTCCGGTTGTTCCGCCACCACTGCGGCATATACTTTAGACAATACGGGCTCCGTAAAAGCCAAATTTTCCGTCTTTCAAAGCGTTTGTTTCGGCGATAGTTCTGCCATGGCTTTTGCTAATCAAACCACCGGCGCACTCAACGGTATTCTTTATAAATGGTCATTCAGCGATGGCACAAGTTCAACCTTACAAGATCCGACGATTTATTTTAAAACCATCAACGCCACCGCACAACTCGTCGTTCAAAGCCAACAAGGATGTACCGATACCTTTCGCCTCACTTTTCCCGTAGATAATTTAAGATATAGTCTATCGCCTACGGCAACAGCTTGTCAAAACACGGATACGAAATTATCTATCACCAATTTAAATCCGGCTTCGGTACTCGTGTATAATTGGCAACCTGTCACGGTCATTACCGCCGGCAATACAACGACAATGCCTACGTTCAATTCATCTGAAATCGGCACAAAAAAAGTATATGTGCGCGTCACTAACGCTGCCGGTTGTTCACGCTTAGATTCCACACTCGTCACTGTTGTTAATCCTGCCGCAAATCCTGCGGCGGTTAAATATAGTCAAGACTGTCAAACACGTAAAGTTACTTTGAGTTATACGAATGCTTTAGCGGGTGCTTATTGCTGGCAATTCGGCGATCCCGCTAATCCAACCGCCCAATCTTGCGACTCTATTGCTACTTACATTTATTCGAAAGGCGGTAATTACGGTATTAAATTAGTGCCGAGTACTTTGGCGTGTTTAAATGCCACACCGTTTTTAATCAACGTGCGCGATACGCCGACCGTTACTTTAAAAACCCTTGCTGTTGCACCCGTTTGCGACAACAAGCCCGTCAGCGTGGGTGTCTTATCGAATACCAATACGGTTCAATGGTCCACATTAAAGACATTCTCGACCATTACTGCAACGGGTAAAACAGTGTCATTGGCACAGGCAAATCCTGTTACTATTACATATTACGTCCGCGCCATTGATACGACTACTAAATGTCAACTCACTGACAGCGTCGTCATCACCAATAAAGCC
>JAYTNA010000119.1:0-3816 GCA_043748865.1 Saprospiraceae bacterium | reverse complement strand
ATTCCAACCAACTTACAGGTTGGTAATTCAAATTAAATGATTGTACCAAATCAATTGTCTGCGCATTGGTGTGCGAATACTGATTGATAAAAAAAGGATTTTGACCATTTACACCCGTTGAACCACCTATTTGAGCCGGATAATTGCCATCAGGCAATTTTATATTTGCGTAGTCAACGAAAGGGCGCGTGTTGAATGCAGCATAAATAGTACCTCTACCACCGCCGTCGTTGAGAGTACTTTTAGTATAAGCTAAACGTGAGATAGTGCGAAATTTCAAGCCTTTAAATAATTCTATGCCAATGTTTGCCGTTATGTTCGAACGGTTGTAATCACCATTATTTAATAAATTACTTTGAGAATAAGAATTTGACCCGTTTACCATGTAGTCAACATTACCTTTTGCACCCGAAAGTGTTAATGAAGCGTTTGCAGTAGGTGCTTTTACAAAAAACAAACCGAAATGATCATAATATTTAAGATTATGGTCGTAAGGTTTATTAATTAATACGCTTGGATCTGTACTGTTCCAAATAAGTGATTGCGGATATAAACCCGTTGCGGGATCTACGGCAAGCAAAACACCTTTTGAATCAACTACTTCATTATTGGCATTTGTATTAAAGCCATGTAAAGTCGATTTGCGAAGGCCGCCAATATTAAGATATTCACTTGATGTGTAGCTCGTTGAAAAATCTACATGAAAACCTTCTTTACCTTGTTTCGTAAACATTTGAATAACGCCATTAGCACCTTGAGCACCGTAGAGTGCGGTTGAGGCAGCACCTTGTGCTACTTCCACACGGCTGACCGAACTGGCATCAATTGTGTTGAAATCAGTAACACCCATTTGAATACCATCAACAAGAAACATTGGATTTGTGCCGGTATTAAAAGAATTGACACCGCGCAATAAAATACTTGCTTTAGCTCCGGGTGTACCATTTACGGAACTGATTTGTGCACCAGCGATTTTACCTACTAATGCTTGATCCAATGAAGCACTCGGTACGGGTGGTAAATTTTTTGATGTGATGGCTTGTACATCGGCAGCCATTTTACGACGGTCTGTTCCAACCGATTGTCCCGTTATTATAATTTCGCCGAGTAAAGCATCTGACAAGGCAACACTTATCGTGTTAGATGCGTCGATTGCCATTTCTTTACTTTCGTAACCGGCGAAACTTACAATAAGTGCAGTAGCATTTGCCGGAGCATTTAAAGAAAATTTACCGTCGAGATCGGTAATAGTGCCTATAGTGGTTCCTTTAACGAGAATGGAAGCCCCCACAAGCGATTCGCCTTTTGCATCAGAAATAGTACCTGTAATAGTTCTCTGTGCTAAAGACACGCTAACGAATGCGATGAGCATCGTGAGCATAAGTAAGAGTTTTTTCATACCAAAAAAATAATTAGATGATGAAATATTTGAAAAAAAAGCGAAATAAAAAAATAAACTACATTAATTTGACACAAAGATAGTTTTTCTTATGATATTGTTAATATTGTAGCAACTAAAAAATGTAAAATTTAGCGAAAATCTTCTAAAATAAATGAAAAATAAAATAAAATTGGGAATTTTTTATGAAATCCGGTTTTGATGATAGTTTTATCGTGTCGTAATACGTCGGAATAAAAAATCGCCATCTAAACGTATTTAGGTGACGATTTTTTTATTAAAAAACAAATTTACAATTTATTATTTACTTATCAAGCCAAACCTTGTCGAACAATTTCACACCTTTGGGCGAATTAGTATTGTAGTCGATCTCAGTAAGTGGATACAAGAACCGACGCGGAATAGCACTTCCTGTATTCGGTGTTAAAGCCGGAATACCTGTTCTGCGCCAATCCAAATAAGCTTCGGGTTGTGTCCAAAGTGCAATGTATTTTTGAGTAATTATCTCTTTTAAAGTTATGCCTGAGACGGGAATAACTTTAGGATTTAAAAGATAAGTAGTAGCATCAGCCGCTTTATTACCGGCTTCTGCAAACGAAGAATTAATACCGGCAATATATGCAGCTAAAGCCCCTGGCGCATCACCTGTTTGTAATTTACATTCCGCCTCAATGAATTTTTGCTCAGTGAATGACATATAAGCTACAGCCTGATTAGGTATAAATAATGGTTGAATATTATTACCTTTTGCATCAAAATAGGGAGCTCCATAAGTAGATGAACGCGGATCGCTTAAACTTTTTAAAATAGCAATATAACCTACGCCATTTTCTGTATCACCACGGTCTCTTAAATATTCATACCAAGGTGCCGCACCAATATCGGTAGCTAAATACTGAAAACGCGCGTCGTCAGATGAACTTGCAAATGCGCCCTTAGCTAATTCGGCTAATGCTTTTGCATAATTCCCTTTATCTACTTTCGTTAAATGTAAGTACGCGCGCGCTGCTAAGGCATTGGCAAATTTTGTCCATTTTGCTGTACTACCGCCATATATGATATCATCAGATCCGGGTGCCGGTGCGCCGGCAGGCAAGGCTAATTTTGCACGACCATCATTGAGAAGAGCGATAATAGAATTGTAAACATCTGCTTGAGCATCATATTTAGGCTGAAATTGTTTAGCAGCTTGAAACGCATCCGAATAAGGTACATCGCCAAAAAAATCTGTTGCAGTCATCAAAGCGTTAGCTTCCAAAATTTTAGCAATACCGTAATAAGCATTAGCATTTTTTGATGCGGCATACGTTTCGATGAGTTTTAAATTATTCATTGTACCGAGATACAAATTATCCCAGATTGTGCTAAAATCACCATTAATAAATTGGTAATTATTGTAGCCTGCAAATTGACGGTTATTACCGGTTGTTTGCTGGTCAAAAATAGAAGCGAATCTGGAAATATCGCCACCTATCGCGTAGTTCAATGTCGTTTCAACAGCCGGTAAAATTGTTGCCGGAGAAACGGTAGAGGCACTATCAGGATTGAGATTTATATCACCAAAATATTTTTGGCACGAACTCAAAGCCAATACAACTACACTCAAAAAAATCAAAATTTTATAATTGAATTTCATTGTCTTTAAATTTAATTTTAAAAAGAGAAAAAATGACGATGGACAATAGACAATGGACAATTTCTTTTTTAAATCCAAAATCCAAAATCTAAAATCGCACTTAGAATTTTACACTCAAACCGAACGCCCATGATTTTGTACCGGGCATATTGAAATAATCCATACCTTGAGAGTTACCATTACCTGTTAAACTCGTTTCCGGATCTATACCTGTATTTTTGGTTTTTAACCAAAGGTTGCGACCTGTGAAAGAAAGCGTCAAGTCTTGCATATGCCAATCTTTAAGAAGATTCGGTGTGAAAGAATAAGCCACCGTCAAAGTACGCAGACGTGCAGCAGATGCATCTTCAACAAAAGTTTCAACTTGAGCACCAAAACTTGTTCCAAGAGATTGATACCAACCTTGGTTAAGTGTAATAGGTGTCGTATTTGCTGAACCGTCTTCTTTTACGCCGGGCCAAACAATTGATGTACCTCTGTTAGCTGTTTCTGCTGTTCTGCCAAAATTATTTAAAGCACCGCGTGTACCGTTCCAAATTTGTCCGCCTTGACGAATATCAATAAGAGCAGATACACTGAAACCTTTGTAACTGATTTTATTAGTAATCCCGAGTAAGAAATCCGGATTCGGATTACCTATAACACGATTTTGCGCATCAACGATAGGTGTACCCGTAGCATCCACTACGATTTGTCCTTTCGGATTGTAGGGTAAAGTCGCATCAAATCTTTTACCATCAGTAGTATTTGTGCGTTCCCATGCACCGCCATAAATTTGACC
>JAYTNA010000118.1:0-7244 GCA_043748865.1 Saprospiraceae bacterium | reverse complement strand
TATAATAATACAAACTCACCGATTAAAAGTTCTCCGGACGATCCAGGCAGACAACGCGTGAGCGGTTTGGCGGTTGATAAAAATAATAATCTTTGGGTGGTGAACAGCTTAGCTGCTAATCCGTTGCTCGTTTTAAAACCGGATAATAAATGGGTGACACTTTCATCGAATATTCCCCACAATATTTTTCAAATTACTATTGATTCTTTCGGTTATAAATGGTGTATTCTTGGCGGTTCTGCCGGCGGTATGCTTTTGTTTGATGAAGGTAAAAGTATTGAAGATATAAGTGACGACCGTTACGTCATCATTGATAATTCAAATTTGCCCGCCGATTTGCAAGGTGCGAGTATAAATTGTATTACCACCGACAGAAGCGGCAGCGTTTGGGTAGGTACGAGTAACGGCGTGAGTAAGTTTGATTGTGTTGATCCGTTTAAAAATAATTGTAAAGGCGCACTCGTTAAGTCATCGCTTGGTGGTGTTGGTGAGTATTTGTTGCGCGAAAAAAACGTAAATACGATTGCCGTTGACGGTGCAAATAGAAAATGGTTTGGCACGTCGAATGGTATTTTTGTTACTTCCTCTGACGGAACAACTGAAATTATGAAATTCAATGTAGATAACAGTCCTTTGTTGAGTAATAATGTAACTGCAATTAATTTCAGAAACAGTACCGGCGAAGTTTTTATCGGAACGGATAAAGGTATAATGATTTACAGAGGCACAGCGACTGCGGGCAGCGAAAGAAATACTATTGAAGCGTACGCGTATCCGAATCCTGTTCGACCGGATTATACCGGCGTGATTGGAATAAAAGGTTTAGCGCGTGATGCTGATGTAAAAATTACGGACGCACAAGGCAATATCGTTTTTGAAACAAAAGCACTCGGCGGACAAGCGATATGGAATGGGAAAGATTTTTCGGGCAGGCGCGTTGCGTCCGGTATTTATTTGGCACTGTCTACTAATACCAAGGATTTAGATAATCCGGATACGGTTGTCGTGAAAATTCTTTTTATAAAATAACTAAAAATCAAAAGTTAACTCCACTTCTTCGGAATTAGGAACAGATTGGCACACTAAAATATAACCCGCTTTCACTTCATCCTCATCAAGTGCAAAACAAGCCCGCATTTTTACTGTGCCTTTCGTCAATTTTGCCATACAAGTTGAACACGCACCGGAAGTACAACTGTACGGCGCGTCAATTTTAAGCTTAATTAACTCATCAAGTATAATTTCATTTTTTCCGACCGTGATATTGTGTTTCGTATGTCGCAGCGACACTGTTACTTGTGCCGAACCTATCGCGTTTTCCGCACCTACGGCAGTTTCCGGTGTTTTAAAATATTCGAGGTGAATATTTTTCTTGTCAATCTTTTTATCCGTTAAAACATTTTCAATCGTTTGCATCATATCGCTCGGTCCGCAAATATAATAAGCTGAATCTGCGGTACGTTTCGGATGATTTTCTAAAAATTTTTCAATTGAAGTTTTATCAACCCGACCGACCGCGCCTTTCCAATTTATTTTTCCTTTTGAAAACAAACTACCCAAGCCGCTTGATTTTTCGCGTTTCGGTGCACTCAAAATATATTCAACAAAAATTTGCCCTTCATACGTTTCCAGTAATTTGTCGAGTGCGTTTTTAAAAATGATGCTGCCCTCATTTCTATTGCCGTACAACAAATGCACCGTTGATGCGGGTTCTTTTTCCAAAACAGTTTTCAGAATTGACATTAAAGGTGTAATACCTGAACCCGCGCCGAATAAATAATAAGTTTTGCGTTGCTCGTGATTTGGATTTGCGTTAAAATGCCCTTGCGGCGGCATGACTTGCAATGTATATCCAACTTGTACTTTTTCAACGATGTGTTTCGATACCAATCCTTTTTCAACGCGTTTAATCGTAATTGCAAGTTCATTATGCACCGGACTTGTACAAATTGAATAAGCGCGGCGTTGTTCCGAACCGCCCAACATAAATCTCAACGTGATATATTGACCGGGTAAATAAGTAAAAGTTTCTTTCAAATTATCAGGTACAGAAAAAAAGATGCTCACAGCATCTTCGGTTTCACGTACTATTTTACTGACTTCTAAACTATAAAAATGCGTATCCATATTTTTTTAACGAACAATGATCAATTAACAATGAACAATTTTAGCTGCGGGTTTCGAAGTTTTGAATTAAACCCCATCTAAAAACGCGCAAAGATAGTATTTGTTCATTCATTCTTTATACTCGCATTTCACTTCGATTTTTTTTAAAAAACCTTTCCAAATACGAAAACACAAACATACTCGCCATACTCGCTAATAAACCGTAAATGATTGTCGGATATTCCGTTTGATAATGTTCGCAAAGCATCCAAACGACGCAACCGATTATCATAGATGACATCGCGCCCCACGCCGTTGCTTTTTTCCAATACAAACCCGCAATGAGTGGCGTGAACAACGAAACCAAACTGATGCGCGACGAATTACCGACCAATTCGTAAATATCTTTTGTAGAAATGGCAATGCCGGCAGCAATGATTGTTAAACCGACAACCGAAATACGCATGATTCGCAGTAATTTTTTGTCGGACATATTTTTATAAAACGGACGCACCAAATTTTCTCCAATGACGGTAGATGACGCGAGTATCGCACTGCTCGATGTACTCATAATACCGGAAAGCAACGCACCAAAAAATAAAATTTGCACCAATAAACTGCCTTCGCGCAAAACCATCAATGGAATTAAGTTTTGGTTTTTTTCGCCGACTTTAATTAAATCCGGATATAATTGCGTGCTGATGAGTGCAATGATAAGCGGAATCATCGCAATTGTTAAATACATAAACGCAGCGATAATGGCACCGCGTATTGCAATCTTTTCAGTGCGTGCAGACATAATGCGTTGAAAAACATCTTGTTGCGGTACGGAACCAAGTCCGACAGTAATCCATGCAGCGATATATTCAATTATGTTTTTGAAATGGGGTTGAGGTAAAAATCGAAATGTACCTTGCGGTGCATGCGCAACAACGTTGTGAATACCGCCGGCTTTATTCAACATAATGAAAAGTATAATCACCAAACCGCCGATAATAAAAATAGCTTCGATAAAATCCGTGTAAGCAATTGCGTACATACCGCCGATATAAGTGTAAAGCATCACAATGAATCCGCAAATAAATATCGCTTGATTGACGGGAAAATTACTTATGGAGTTGATGATCAATCCGATTGCAATAAATTGCGCCGAAATCCAACCGAAATAAGACGGCAACATCATTAAAGCACTCACAGTTTCTGCACGCGCACTAAAACGATTTCGAAAATAAGTACTGAAAGTATTGAGGTTAAGGTTGTAAAGTTTGCGCGCCAAAAAAACCCCGATGATAAACAAACACAAAGCCGCACCAAACGGGTCTTCAATTACGCCGAGCAAACCTTTTTCTACAAATTCAGATGATGCACCCATCACGGTTTCAGAACCAAACCAATCGGAAAACATTTCAGTCACTACAATCATCATCGGCATTTGCCGACTTGCAGTGATAAAATCACTCGTTGTTTTTACAAAACGTGATGCCCACCAACCGATTGCTAAAGTACCGAGCAAGTATAAAGCGATGAAAGCTAATAAAATTTCTTTGTCGTTCAAGGTTTGGTACAGTCGGTTAGTCAGTTAGTCGGTTAGTCAGTTAGTCCAAAACCAGCCGACTAACCGACTAACTGAATAACCGACTAAAGTTTTTTTCGGAACAAAAATACTAAATCATTATCAACCCTTAATGAAAATTTTTTAAGATCATTATCTATTCTGATTACGATATTTTTTTTATCACTCGAAATGAAAATAAAATTTTCACCGTCAGATTTTTCGTTTATTTTTTCCACATTATTTTTTTCAAAATTATTTTCCGAAATGAAATTATTTTTTTCAAAAAATAAAAAATTATTTTCTTCGGCGTGTGTGATTGAAAATTTTTCTTCTGCTAAATTATTTTTTTCATTGTCAAAAAAAATAAATTTGGTTGCCTGCAAACACGAATCGTTGATGAGATGCCAATGAATGACATCAATCGTTTTTCCATCGCGACATTCCCACACACCTTCTAAATTTTTTAATTCGGCAAATTCTCTTGTTGCTTTTTCGCGTATTTCTTTGTCATGAATGATAAACCACGCAGCCGTAACGCAACATAAAAGCAAAAGGATAATCGTCGTCACATAAGCCGGCGGGCTTAATAACGAATTTTTACCTCGGCGTTTGCGTTCAACGACAAGTTTTTTTTCTAAACGCTTCCATGCTTCGACTGTCGGCGTTTCGATGTAAACACCATCAGCTTCGCGCAGTTTGTTGCTTAATTTATCAAAATTATCATCCATTGTTTGTTAATTCGTTAAATCGTTGATTCGTTAATTCGTTAAATCGTTTTAATAAATAGTTCGTCAAAAGATCTTTTTATAAAATAATTTGAGAAAATGCCGTTAGGCATGGCATTATGGTAGAAAAAATACAAACAAAAATGTGAAAGAATGCCTTTAGGCATGGCAATATGGTATCGTTCAAACTTGAGAACATTGCAACCACAATGCCATTCCTACGGAATTTAAACACTGTATTATTGAACCTGCTACCATAATGCCATGCCTATCGGCATTTTCTTTAATGATTTTCACTAACTTACCAATTAACCAATTAACCAATTAACGAGTTAACTTCCCCAATTCCAACTGCAATCTTTTTTTTGCTAAAATCAATTGCGATTTAGATGTATTGACACTAATGTTGAGCATCTCTGCAATTTCGATGTGTTTAAACCCGTCAATGACATACAAATTGAAAACAGTTTTGTAACCGTGCGGCAAAGTTTCTAAAACACGCATAATATCTGCTACTGCAAAATCATCATCAACCGTTATATTTTCACTCAAATCTAATGAATTTAATTCAGACACGTCTAATTCCATCGTCAGCAAACGTTTTTTGCGCAAGAACATCAGCGTTTCATTCACAACGATGCGTCTTATCCAACCTTCAAAACTGCCTTCATTTTTAAAAGTTTCCATTTTTTCAAAAACTTTGAACATACTTTCAATCAAAACATCTTCCGCGTCATCTCTGTTGCGCACATAACGGCGACACACACCCAACATTTTGGGTGCAAATTTATCGTAAAGCATTTTTTGTGCTTTCGGATTGAATTGTCGGCAAAGTTCAATGAGATGTTCTTCGGTCATAAATAATTAAATAAGGGACAAAAGCCAACAGACGACGGAAATCAATTAAATAATTTATTTAGTTTTAATGATAGATGCAAAAGCAAAAGTTTTGGATGTGTATATTTGTGTTTTTTTCACTCCGGATTAAATGCCGGAGTTTATTCCAAGATAAATGAATTTTAACGGTACAAATTACGAGATACAAGGCATTAATCCGATTGATTTATGTAAAAAATATGATTCGCCGCTTTATGTCTATGATGCGGCAATTATTGAACGACAATATAAAAAACTCACGGCAGCTTATAAAGATGCGCCGCGTTTGCGGATTAATTATGCCATGAAAGCCTTATCTAATTTATCTGTGTTAAGTTTTTTGCACAATCTAGGTTCTTGTGTTGATACCGTAAGCATTGAAGAAGTGAAATTAGCATTAAAAGTTGGATTTACGCCGCATCAAATCGGATATACGCCGAGCGGTGTTCGTTGGAGTGAAATTGAAGAAGCTGTTAAAATCGGTGTGCATATTCATCTCGATTCTATTCCGTTAATGAAAAAATTTGGCGAAAAATATGCCGGTTCAGTTCCGGTCGGTTTGCGCATGAATCCGCACGTAAAAGCCGGCGGTAATTTTAAAATTTCGACGGCGCACGATCGTTCTAAATTCGGTATTTCCATTCATCAATTAGATGATGTTGTGAAAACGATGCAACAAACCGAAATTAAAATTGACGGTTTGCATCAACACACAGGTTCGGAAATTAAAGATGCTTCAACTTTTTTGGAAGTTGCTGAAATTATTTTCGCTGCCGCCAAAAATTTTCCTGATTTAGAACATATTGATTTAGGCGGCGGATTTAAAACGCCGTACAAACCCGAAGATAAAGAAGTGGATATTATGAAGCTCGGTAGAGAAATCACGGCGCGTTTCAATAGTTTTTGTAAAGAATACGGACGTGATTTGACTTTGGTATTAGAACCCGGCAAATTTTTGGTCGCGCAATGCGGTTATTTGTTGGCGCGTGCAAATGTCGTGAAACACAATCCGAGTTTATCTTTTGTCGGCATGGATACGGGGCTTAATCATTTGATTCGTCCGATGATGTACGATTCGTATCACGAAATCATCAACGTTTCTAAAACGCCGGTCACGGAAAAACATACTTATAATATTGTCGGTTATATTTGCGAAACAGATAATTTTGCCGAAGACAGATTATTAGCTACTGTGAAAGAAGGCGATATTTTAGCAATTTGCAACGCCGGTGCTTATAGTTTTTCGATGTCATCCAACTACAATGCGCGTTTGCGTCCGCCGGAAGTTTTGATTTACGACGGAAAAGATTATTTGATAAAAGAACGCGAAAGTCTCGAAGATTTGATGCGTGGGCAGAAGTTATTGAAGTTTGGATAAAGAACGCGAAATAAATTTAGAACCAACTTTTTAAAATGAAAATTGCAGTCCTGCAACCGGATTACAGCACAACCGATAATTCGTACAAAGATTACGCGCCTTATAGAAATTTATCTCAGTGGTTGCCTAATGATGATATGCATTATATCACGCTCAATAAACTTACTACTTACAAACAATTAAAAGCAGCCGCCAAACAAGGTTTTGATATTTTTATCAATCTGTGCGAAGCGTATTTGGAATGGGAAATTCCTTCGATTGATGTCATTCACAGTCTTGAACTTTTAAATTTACCTTACACCGGACCTAATCCGGAATTGTATGACCCGCCGAAAACTTTAATGAAATACGTCGCTTATTGCGAAAATGTTTTGACACCAAATTATGTCGTCGTAAAGAATGATAAAGAAATAGAAAATGCGCTAAAAAATTTAAAATTTCCGATGTTCGTCAAACCGGCGAAAGCCGGGGATAGTCTCGGTATTGACGATAAATCGTTGGTATATAACGCCGAAGATTTGCGCGAACAAGTGAAAAAATTTTTGCCGGAATACAACGAACTACTCATCGAAAATTATATTGCCGGACGCGAACTCACTTGTTT
>JAYTNA010000117.1:0-7376 GCA_043748865.1 Saprospiraceae bacterium | reverse complement strand
CTGCTTTATCGGGTTCTGTAAAATAATCTATAAAATTAGTTTCAATCAATTCGATATAAGTTTTGCCGACAATGCGCGTAAATGCCACGTTCATATCCATGATTTTTCCGTGAATACTGATAGTAATTAACGGATCTAAGCTCGCTTCGATAAGACCCCTGACATATCTGGAATCTGCTTTTGCCGAGTGATTAAATGCTTCCAATTCTTTATTGGCAATAATTAATTCTGAAGCGTGTTTGTCTTTTTCCGCGTTTTGAAAAGCGAGTTCTTTATTCGCAATGATGAGTTCCGCCGCGCGTTTTTCTTTTTCTTTTTTTTGAAAAGCGAGTTCTTTATTCGCAATACTTAATTCTGCTGCGCGTTTTTCTTTTTCTTCATTTTCAAACGCTAGTTTTTTATTGGCAATACTTAATTCTGCTGCGCGTTTTTCTTTTTCGTCATTTTCAAACGCTAGTTTTTTATTGGCAATACTTAATTCTGCTGCGCGTTTTTCTTTTTCGTCATTTTCAAACGCAAGTTTTTTATTGGCGGCGATGAGTTCCAACGTGCGTTTTTGATAAATTTCTGTGCTCATGAGTTTCATATTTACCTGCTCTGTTATCTCCAAAAATGTCAGGTAAACGCCCGTAATTGTTTTATTAAACTCGCGTAAGGGTTGATAAATGCAATTGAAATAATCTTGCTTCTTTTCGCGGTGGTTGAATATAACAATTGAATGTTCTTTATTGTAAAACGATTCGCCGGTTTCTATCACCGTATCAATCAGTTCTTTAATGCCTTGGTTACTAAATTCAGGAAATGATTCAAGCATGGGTTTATGTATTATTTCCCGACCTTTACCGGTTATTTTTAAATAAGTCTCATTGGCAAAAACGATTGTGTGATCATTGCCTTTAAAAATGCACATCCCAAGTTGCGACTGCCTGACCGCATTGTAAATATCCCATTCCAATATATCTTTAGACACGTGATTTTTTTCACTCATGATGTTGTTCAGGTTTCCGATTGCCCGATTTCTTCAATCGGTATTCGGCGTTTTTCTTTTAATTGCTTGAAATGCGAAGGCGTAAGTCCCGTCATTTTTTTAAATTGAGTAGATAAATGCGCCACACTGCTGTAATTCATTTTCCAAGCGATTTCAGTAATATTTAATTCGTCGTCAATGATCAATTCTTTTATCCGCTCGATTTTATGAAGAATGATGAATTGCTCAATCGTCGTGCCTTGAAATTCCGAAAAAAGATTTGCCATATAGGTATAATCGTGCTTCAATTTTTCACTTAAAAAATCAGAAAAATTTGTTTTCAGTCCTTCTTGCGTGTGATGCACCACATCTATAACCGCATTTCTAATTTTTTCTATCAGTATCGCTTTTTTATCGTCCATCAATTCATATCCGGCTTCAAGTAAATGCTTTTTTAATTCATTGCGTTCCTCATACGAAATACTCTCCATGATTTCAATTTCACCCAAATCCACGATGATGAAATGCATTCCTAACGCTTTTAAAATATCTTTCACCACAATTTTGCAGCGATTCGTGAGCATATATTTAATGTACAGTTTCATTCGTGTCTGTCTGTTAAAATGATACTTGCAAAGGTGCAGTTTATTCTACAGAAAAATTTACATTGTTATTTTAAAAACTTACATAATTCACACTTTTTGATGCACTAATCACCAAAAAACCAAAAAGCGGAAGAGATATAAAATCTCTCCCGCTGTTAATAAACATTATGGATATTATAAATCCATCAAAAATTCAATTCTTCTTACAGTTCGAGTTTCCGGTTGGTTTTTTACGGCATTTATTAAAGCAAAATAACTATTAACAAAATTATAATAATAAGTGCGCCGGCAGAAATATAAACACCGCCACCAATTTCTTTCATCCGGTTTTTTATATAGCGTGTTTCTGTCAGTAATTCTTTTTTTTCACCCGCACTCATTTTCGACTTATCCATCGCTTTAATTTCGTGTAAACGCGTAACTAAGTTATGGACGACGATTGAATTAACTGTTTTAGTTGTGCCGGCAGGTATAGGCACATTTAAAGTTGCTGCAAAAGTGGAACTTGACAGAAGTGTTAAAACCACCGAAGCCGCCATAAGAATTATTATTTTTTTCATTTTTGTAATTGTTTTAAGGAATGAGAAAGAAATAAGTATGCATTAATTTAAGTATCTTCTAAGTACCCACGCTATTGTTTCGTGCTGTTCCATTACGCCGGTCAAAAAATCCGTTGTACCGGCATCTTTATTTTTTTCGCTGAAAATATCAATATCTTTTCTCAACTCCATGATAATAAATTCGTGATCGCTCAACAATTCGCGCAACATGTCTTTTTGCGAAGGATATTTATTCGGTGATTCTTTAAGTCTTGTGAGTTCAAGAAATTCTCTCATAGTACCGATAGTTTTACCGCCCAATTTATTGATTCGCTCTGCGATTTCATCAATGATTTCTTCGAGTGCCGTGTATTGACTTTCAAAAAGCTTGTGTAATTCCATAAAACTTTCACCGGATACATTCCAATGAAATTTTCGAGTTTTTACGTACAACGTCATCTCATCTGACAACACAGTGGACAACAAGGCAATACCTTCTTCTAAATTTTTTTCTGAAATACCAATATCAGGTTTCATTTTTTTTGTTTTAAATTGTTTATTTTTCATTTTTCATTTTTCATGGTGCGTAGGTATAAAAAATTTGTTTTGAAAATAATGTTCTACATAAGCTTGCGCTTGATGCACCGTCATTTTATCCGTTGATTGAACATCAATTTTTATATCCGCAAATAGGTGATTGTTTTTTAAAGTATTGAATAACTCAGTTTTCGCATCCGTCGGACCAAAAAGTAGCACTTCTTGGTATTTCAAAATAACTTCGCCCAATTCTTTATAATAGGTTGCCTGTTCATGCTGCTCTTTATTGTGCATATGACTTTCACCTTTCAATAAAACTTTTTCTTTAACTTCATGCGTAAATGCCGATTCAATTTCAAGCGTTTGCGGTGCAGCCGCCTCTGTACTACATTCTATTAAATGCGCATGCGCATGATCCATCCAAATTCCTAAACTTTTTGCTCTTTCCATGATTTTATATTTTATTTTTTTCTAAATCCTTGTTTAGCGTTCCTAAAAAAGCAACCGCATTAAATTAATGGCTTTGCGGACGCGTGATTTTGCCGTTCCTAATGGAATTTTTATCGCTTCTGCCGCCTCTATATGTGTAAAACCTTGAAAATAGATTAAATCAACAAGCTCAAATTGTCCGGGAGAAAGTTTTTCTGCGAGCCTACGCAAATCAATTATATCAGGATTGTAACTTGTCTGATACCGGACATCTATACCAGTGACGGCTTCGATGTTAATCTTTACGCGATTATATTCTTTTGAACGTGTAGCATCAATGGCAGTATTTTTAGAAATATTTATAAGCCACGTAAATAATTTACCTTTTTCCGAATTATAATTTTCAAAATTGCGCCATGCTTTAATGAATACGTCTTGCAAAACTTCTTCTGCAATTTCATCAAATTGTACAATGCGTACAATCACACCTAACAGTGCCGGTGCATATTTATCGTACATTGAACTCAAGCCTCTTTTATCATGATGTCGCATAAGTTCAATAATAGATTCATCGGATGAAAAAATTTGCGTCATTGCGTATATAGGAATTATTTAATGATAAATGATGAATGATGAATAATAAATTTATAGAAAGATTATTTATCATTCATCATTTATCATTCATCATTTCATGTTGTCATCTAAATGTAAAACCATCATCGGCGTATCGGTTGAAAGTGCTACATCTTCAGCTATACTTTTAAAAATTAAATTTTGCCAAAAATTGCGCGGTTTGCAGACAAAGACCATTAGATTAATCGTATTTTCTACGGCATATTTTTTTAGACCCGCAATCGTATCGCCATCGTAAACTGTGTGAATTTCTATCGGAAAATCTGAGCCTTCGACCAACGAAAGTCTGTTTTTAAGAAGTTCGGGTACGTTTTTTTCGGTATCCGCTTCAGAATTTTCGACGTGAACAAAATGAATCGTTGATTGCAAACTGTGCGCTAAACTTGTCACTTCTCTTATCATTTTTATGGTTGCCGAACTGTACGAGCCGGCATACATAATTTTTGAAACCCTTTGCCATTTAGCATCGGGCGGTACTAATAATACCGGACAATGCGCTTTATTTGATACCTCGAGCGATATTGAGCCCATAATTTTAGATAAAAAATCTTGCAAACCGGTTGTACCCATTACAATCAAATCAGTATCTTTAGAAAGTGTGATCAAATTTTCAACAACATTACCCCAAATAGTTTTCGATGTGACGCGGTTTCTTAAAACTGTTGTACCGAATGCCTCATAGTTATTATTATCGTCATCGGCGATAAAATCTTCCATTGCTTTTTCGTTAAAACCATTTACAGAATCTTGCGAAACCACATCTTGAGATGCAAGCCCGGGAAAAGGCACATAAGATTCTGTAACATGCACCAATTCTATCGAAGCATTTAAAGTTGCGGCTAACTTTGTCGCATAATGATACGCATTACGTGCAGTGACTGAAAAGTCGGTCGGCACAAGAATTTTTCCTATTTTTTTCATTTTAATATTTTTTTGTGTAGTGCCAAGGAATATGTAGTTGAGTGAAAATAGACGCTGTTTTTATTTTGTAAAAATTATGAATCATCAATGTATTAGTAAGATTGTCAATTGTCAATTGTCCATTGTCAATTATTCATTTTTAAAAAAGTCGGCATCTTTTGTTTTCTTAATCGGATGCCGACTTACAAATAGGATACACTTTACCAATTTAATTCGTGATAGTTTCGGAATTTTCTAATTCCATTACTAAATTTTTTTGAGTTGATTTAATGAGTTGAAGATCACATGAAATCATAACTTCTTCACTCACCAAAAATCCGCCGGTTTCTAATGCGGCATTCCAATTCAGACCCCAATCATTTCTATTTATTTTTCCGGAAACAGTAAAGCCCGCTTTTTCATTCCCCCAAGCATCGTTAGCAATACCGCCGAATTGTACTTCTAACATAATTACTTTTGTAAAACCTTTCATCGTGAGTTCTCCCCAAAGTTCATGAACACCATCCGGATCCATTTTTCCGATAGAGTTTGCAGTAAAAGTTATTTGTTTGTGGTTGTCGCTGTCAAAAAATTCCTGTCCTTTTAAATGTGCGTCGCGCGTCGCGTCGTTTGTAGTGACGGAAGCAACTTCAATCCAAACATCAATATTGGCAGTTGTAAAATCTCTGCCGGTGGTATATATATTGACATCAAAATTTTTGAAACTGCCTTTTACTCGCGAAATCATCAGGTGTCGCACTTTAAATGAAATATCGCTGTGAGCAAGGTCGAGCGACCATTTTGTTTCGTTAGTCATTATTGATAAAGTTTTTTTAGTTATAAATTGATTTTAAAAAAAGAGTTAAAGAATGAGAAATGAATAAATTCCATCCTTAGAGTTATTCTTTTATGTTCATAATGCTTATCTTTTGTGTTAAATATTACCCGATATTCGCCTTAAAAGATAAATATTCTGACCAAAAAATAATTAACCTATCGAAACAACTTATTTCTTTTTATTCCTTGAATTTTGTTTGTAAGTTTTTGTAAGATTCGTCTTTTTTTATATTTCGGTTCTTATTTTGAATTTTTTATTTTAAAATGCTGTGCCCTAAATTTTCTTTATTAGGGAAAATACTTTCGGCAAATATTAAAATCTGATTTTTCATTGTATTGAGTTTTTATTGGAAAGTGAATCGTCATAGTGCAAAGGTGAGAGTTTTTTTATTCTATATTGTTACATAATGTTTTTAAAAAATTTCATAATTCACACTTTTGTAATTTTGGATTTCGGATTAAAACATATCATTCGTGAGCTATATCCAAAAAAAACCCTGATTTTTTCGTTTGAAAAAATCAGGGGGCTCGTTTTTATGATTTAATTGTACAATAGATGCATTTTTTAAAAAACTTTAAAGCCTAATGTTGCTTGAGCCCAAGCATTTTTATAACGCGGTGTAGAACTCGTACCGTCACCGTTATTATTTTGGAAATCGCGTCCGATTCTTAAACCGACAACAATTTTATCAAAATTTAGATCCACTCCAAGAACGCCACCTAAAATGTTTTTACGAATATTATCGTTGCTAAACTGCTGATTTTGTTCGGTATTAAAGACAGCATTTGAAAAATCGTCTTTCTGACTCAACAAATAAGAATATTGCGGCCCTACTACAATTGTCAACATCGGAATCGGTTTTATTGTAAGTAATAAAGGGATGTCAATAAAATTTGTAGTGCGCGTCAAACTGTAAGTAGTACCTAATATCGAACCGTCTGCCACAAATCCTTTTTGAGAAAAATGTACTTCCGGTTGTATGCCAAGATATTTTCCCAATGAAATACCCACAAAAGCACCGCCAACAAAACCGAATTTAGAAGTTGAGGTTAACTTGTCGCTTTGAGAATCATAGATGTTTGAAAGGTTTGTACCAACTTTCAAACCAAATGTAAAATTGCTGTCTTGCGCTTTTGCTGTTTGAAAGATTAACACTGCCATCGTCATTACTAATATTAGCTTTTTCATTTTTAATTATTTTAAAGATTTAAAGGATGAAACAATATTCATGATGCAAAGGTAAAGTACTTGATTATCAAAAGTGTTATACAATTTTTTTTATAAATTGTATCATTCACACTTTTTGGATTTTCGATTTTATATTTTCGATTTTGGATATCTGAGTATCAAATAATGCAGTTTTTATAAAAAAAAATCCCGCCATTGGCGGGAAAGACTTAAAAAATAACGTACGAAAGATGCCGTAAGGTTAACCAACACTTTTTTGATCTTTTTCATTTTTTTTATACAACTCAAAAGGATAATTGCTTTCAGGTTGTGTGTTTTGATTTTCTTTAGCTTTAATTCTTTCACGCGATTTGTACAACATAGAATCGAATGCACTTGTTGCTAGTGCAATAACATTATTCGGAATTTTTGCGATAACAGTGGTGATACAGAACATTATAGCTGTACCTAAAAGTTCTTTTATCGGACTGCGCGACTGATCTTCAAATAACCTTTTAGAAATTGCACCGACGGCTAGGCCCACCGTTGCGTTCAAAATTTTGTGTTTCAATTCGTCTGATACTCCTACTTCTTTGAAAGTATTTTTTAAAATGTTTATCGGTTGTATACTTTCATAAACTGTATGGAGTTGTTCTTTAATCTTTGCAGCTTCTTCTGCTTGTTTACGTTCGAGTTCAAGGATGGCCGCTTTGAAACTTGTTGGTGTACCTGAGTTTTGCATGTCAATAAATAGATTAAAG
>JAYTNA010000116.1:0-5512 GCA_043748865.1 Saprospiraceae bacterium | reverse complement strand
TATTCGCACAAAAATATCCACAGATTGAAGCGTGGAACAGTTTGTTAAAACCTTACGGTGTAGATATTACAAAAGGCGGTTCCGGTGCTGATGTAGGTGTATTGCGCGATAAAAATATTATTTTAGCCGGTTTGCGTCCGGATTGCAACCGTTATTTCGATTTTCATCACACGGCTTTAGATAAAATTGAAGGCGTGAATCGGCGTGAATTGGAACTCGGTGCAGCGACAATAACTACAATTGTATATCTTATAGACAAGTATTTTTAAATCAAAAACGAGAAAACTTAACGATGAGGCTTGTATCTTTCAATTACTTCTTCCGACCAATTAAGTTAATTGAATTTTAAAAAATTGATTTATTTTTGTAAAAAAAATAAATTTGCAAATTACGATTGAACTTAAATTTATGATATTTCAATTATAAAAGCCAAGAAACGCTCCGGTTAAATTTTTTTCTGGAGGTTTTGAAAATAAAACCAGTACTATATGGCCTAACAGTTTTTTAAAAACTCAATCATGAAAAATATCCTTTTTGCACTCTTAGCATTTTCTCTTTTTAGTTTTAAATCCGGCGACGAACATAAAACGCTTGAAATTGGTGCGACTGCGCCGGATTTTAATTTAAAAGGTGTTGACGGTAAAATATACACTTTAGCCTCTTTTGCAAGTGCAAAAGTGTTGGTGATAATTTTTACTTGCAATCATTGTCCGACTGCACAGGCTTATGAAGAGCGCATTAAAAAATTGACGAGTGACTATGCCGATAAAAGTGTGCAAGTCGTTGCTATCTCTCCGAATGATCCTATGAGTATTCGTTTAGATGAATTAGGTTATACCGATTTGAGCGACAATTTCGAAGACATGGTGCAACGTGCCAAAGAGAAACAATATAATTTTCCGTATCTTTTTGACGGCGGTACGCAAGAAGTATCCAATAAATACGGACCCGCTGCAACGCCGCACGTTTTTATTTTCGATAAAAGCCGCGTGTTGCGTTATTCCGGCAGAATAGATGATGTTGAAAATCCAAAAGGCACACCGAAAAACTTTGATACACGCAATGCCATTGAAGATTTATTGGCTGATAAACACGTCAGAATTGAAAAAACAAAAACTTTCGGTTGTTCAGTCAAATGGGTTGAAAAAAACGCGCTCACGATCAGTGAAAAACAAGAATGGACAAAAGAACCGGTAAGTATAGATACACTTAATGAACTCGGGGTGAAAGATTTAATAAAAAACGCAACAACTAAATTGCGATTGATAAATGTTTGGGCAACTTGGTGTGGTTCATGTGTGAATGAATTACCGGATTTTTTGACCATTAATAGAATGTATCGCCGGCGCGATTTTGAATTTATTACTATCAGTGCCGATAAACCGGATAAAAAAAATAAGGCACTTAATTTATTAAAAGGCATGAATGCGTCCGGTAAAAATTATATATTCGCCTCTGACGATATTTACAAATACATTGATCTTATTGACCCGGAATGGCAAGGCGCTTTACCTTATACTATTTTAGTTGAACCGAACGGCAAAGTGATTTATAAAAAACAAGGACGTATTGATGCCGGTGAAATGAAAAAACGCATTGTTGATAATCCGCTAATCGGTAGAGTATATTAAAAACCCAATCCAACTTGAAACTGAAATATCCGTTTCGGCATCGGATAATATGAAATCACTTGATAATCCACATCAAAAACGTTTTTGATGTGGATTTGTGTATTAAATGAATACTTTTTCAATTTTTTATCGAAACCTAAAACGATATTACCAATCGTGTAAGGATTTGTCCAATAACTTTCGTCGGTAGTCATGTATCTTCTGCCGGAAAAAATTTGTGTGTAGCGAAAAAAATAACCGTGAGTGCGTATATAAAAAGAAGCATTAGCGGCGTGTTCCGGAATATAAATTAATAAATGATTGTCGTTGTTAACGGCGTGTGTGTAAGTGTGCGAAATTTCTATTCTCGCCAAAAAATTATTGTTCAAATAATTTAAAGCCGCAAATGACTCAATCCCCTTTGAATTTACTTCCGGAATATTAACCGGATGAAATTGCCCGTTTTGTGATTGGGCTTGAATACGATTACGCATTTTGATATAAAATGCTGTTGATCGCGCCAAAAAACTAAACGTTTCGCGTTTGTATTGATATTCCAAACCCAATTCCGAGTTCCAACTTTCTTCGGGCAATAAATTCGGATTGCCGTAATTTTGATCACGCCAATACAATTCATTCAAAGGCGGCACATTGTAGTTGTGCGAATAGGCACCGAGTAAACGCAAGTTATTTTTTTTCGATTGTATTAAATTGTATTTGGCATCTAAACTATAAATAAACGGCGTGAATTTTCCGTCCGTCAATTCTTCTCTTATTTGTGTCGTGATATTTAATATGTTCAAGTTTAAAGTATAACCTGCAAAAGCCGCAACACGTGTGCGTTGTTTTACATCTTGATAGTTGTTGCTGTGTATGCCGGTATTTGAAAAATTTGCACCGAAATTTAGTAAAGTCGAGATACCTTGTAGGGACAGATCGCGACTTGTCCCTACAAGGTATCTCGTCTTTAAATCAATCACGTCTTTCAACTCAATTAAAGTTGTTGTTGCACGGTTGCGCGAATCGGAAACGATATCGCTGTTGTAAGTTAAAAATTCGTCGGTGTAGGCTGCTTTAATATTGAGTGTGTTATTGTTAAATTTATTCGACCAATCCGCGAGGGCGCGTAAATTTTCGTCGCGTTGAAATTGATGCGTATTATTTTCAACCATCGTCGGTGGCAATTGTCTGTCAACGTGCGTGTACCAAATATATGTATTGAGTGTTTGTTGCGGTGCGATGTTTGTGCGCGTTTGATGCAAAATTTGCCAAGCATCTTCTTTTGCATTCACTAAATTTTGAAACGGACCGCCAATTTCTGATGTATTGCGAAATAAAAAATTATTGTCCGCCGATTTATACATCGCCGAAAAACCGGTGGCGAATGTTGGCGTGACATAATTGAGTTGAACGCTTTCTCTTTTATCGCCGAAACTACCTACGCCTAAATTTATTTTTCCGCTCACACCAATTTCAATCGGCAAATCATTTTCCAAACTAATCACACTGCCGATAGCACCGGAACCTGTTGCAGCACTACTGCCGCCGTAAGAAACGGTGGCGCGTTGCACAGTATTCATCGAAATCGTACTTAAATCTACGACACCACTCATCGCGTTTTGCAAATTAATACCGTTCCACACCACCGTATTTTGCGAACTCGCCGTACCGCGCGCGGATAAAGTAACCGATCCGATGCCGTAAGATTTAAGCGTTAAAGCTGTTTCGTTTTCGAGCACTGATGCCAATGAATTTTGTGCATAAGCCGCTTCGTTACTCGTGTAAACAAAATAACAAGGTTTGGTAAGTCCGTCTTTGCAATCATGCGGACGTGTGCGCGGTGCGATTATTTCAAAAGTGTTGAGATTGTAAGTCGAGTTAGCAAGAATAAGATTGTCGGGTCCTCCGTCTAACGGTTGCTCTTTTTCTTTATAAGTAATACCAATTTTAATTAAGCGCATATTCTTAATGGGTAAAGACATGATAGTATCAATATTTTTCTGAGCATGTAACAAAAAAATTGGAACAAAAAACAAAAACTTGCATAACAAAACGCGTGTTTGAAATTTCATTTAAACTATTTGGAGTGCAAAATTATATAAAATGAATCACTTTGAATGACAATTTTCAAATTCCGGCTTTCAGTAAAACGACGGCATTTATTTTGTCTTTTAAAATAAATAATTCAACTTTGAAGCCTTAGGAATGAAAAATAAATAAATTCCACCATTCAATAGTTCATTAAGAACTAAGGCAGCAATACGCCCTATTTGATGTAGTTTCTGTGTTTCCGGATTATTTTTTTCTATAACCGGGTCTTTTCCGTAAATGGAAATTAACCTGTCGAAAATCGAAAACCGGAAATCGTAAATGATTATCCCTATCTTTGCACCCAAGAAATTAATTTATGAATAATATTGTAGCTATTGTAGGCAGACCTAATGTCGGTAAATCTACTTTTTATAACCGCCTCATCGGCGGACGCGATGCGATTGTGGATAATATTTCGGGCGTAACACGCGACCGGAAATACGGCACTGCCGAATGGAACGGTAAACAATTCGTCGTGATTGACACCGGCGGTTTCGTTCAAGGTTCTGATGATGTGTTTGAATCTGCTATTCGCTCGCAAGTTGAATTGGCGATTGAAGAGGCTGCTATCATTTTATTTATGGTAGACGCGCAAACCGGCATGACTGATCTTGATGATGAAGTCGCGGAAATGTTGCGGCGCACAAAAAAACCGGTCGTGTTGGCTGTAAATAAAGTGGATAATCACCGCTATTTGCTCGAAGCACAAGAATTTTGGGCGATGGGTATTGAACATACTTTTTTCTTTTCCTCCGCAACCGGTTCCGGTACGGGTGAAATTTTGGATTATATCGCTGAAAATATTGAAAACTACGAACCACTTGATACCGAATTACACAAACTTGCAATTGTGGGACAACCGAACGTCGGAAAATCTTCTTTGCTGAATGCACTTGTCGGCGAAGAACGGTCTATCGTAACGGATATTGCCGGCACTACACGCGACCCGATCCACACGCACTACAAAAAATTCGACAAAGAATTTATGATTGTGGATACTGCCGGGATGCGCAAAAAAGCGAAAGTACACGAAGATTTAGAGTTTTACTCCGTTATGCGTGCCATAAAAGCGATTGAAGATTGCGATGTCGCAATGTTGATGATTGATGCGATGGAAGGTGTTGAGCAACAAGACATGGCTATTTTCAAACTCGCCGTTGAAAGACACAAAGGCGTAGTAATTGTAGTTAACAAATGGGATTTGGTTGAAAAAGAAACCAATACGGCGCGTGATTACGAAGAGGGCATTAAGAAACGCCTTGCACCTTTTAAAGATGTGCCGGTTGTTTTCGTTTCAGCGACAGAAAAATTGCGCATTATGAAAGCGGTTGAAGTTGCTTTGGAAGTGGCTGAAAATCGCCACCAAAAAATAAAAACTTCCGCGCTAAACGATTGGATTGGTGATGTGCAAGATAAATTTACACCGCCGGCCTATCGCGGACATTTGATAAAAATAAAATACGCGACGCAATTACCGCTGTACTATCCGGCATTTGCCTTTTTCTGTAACCATCCGAAATTTGTTCCGGACAATTACAGAGGCTACTTGGAAAACGAAATGCGCAAAACATTTAATTTCAACGGCGTGCCGATTTCTATTTTTTTTAGAGAAAAATAAATCGATTTTAGATTTTGGATTTTAGATTTTTTTTCAAAAATAAAAACGCGCGAAGAAATTATTTCTTTGCGCGTTTTTTATTTTCGAAAAAAGATTGTAACTATTTAGCACGCGAAAGGTGCTTTGTATAAAATGTGGGTGCTGCACACGGCGCGAAGTTCCTTGAATACGTTGAAATCTTGTTTTCGGCAGG
>JAYTNA010000115.1:0-5822 GCA_043748865.1 Saprospiraceae bacterium | reverse complement strand
TTACACTTTCAAACAAAATTATTATTTCGTGCAAGGAGATAATACTGCTTCATCCATTGATTCTCGCGATTTTGGATTAATTGCCAAGCAGCAAATTTTCGGGAAAGTTTTAAATACCAAATAGTAGGTAATGATGAATGATGAATGATGAATTTCATGAAAAATTGATTTTCAATTACTGACGAGATTTCAAAACATTGTTTAACTTACAGTCGTGTACTAAAAAAAAATCAAAATGAAAAAGAAATTATTTTCAAAACGTGGGCGAAATTTTTGAAGTTCCACGATATCAAATAAAAAAAAGTGCGACAGGAAAAATCAATCTCCCGTCGCACCTTTTTTTTGAAGCAACAACAAACACTTTTAAAATTGTTCATTGTTCATTGTTCATTAAAAATTTATCTGCGTCCGCCGCCGCCTCTGCGATCATCTCCGCCACCGCGGCGGTCGTCACGTCTATCACCGCCACCACCTCTGCGATCGTCACGTCTGTCACCGCCGCCGTAACTTCCGCCGCCGCCCGAACCTTCGTTCGTTGTCGGCACGTAAGGTCTGCCGTCCGGAGAAGGCATAATGGCTTTTCTACTGAGACGCATTTTACCGGTGCGTTTATCTATTTCTATGATTTTGAATTTAATTTCGTCGCCTTCTTTAAATTCTTCTTCTACATTTTCAATGCGCGACCATGACATTTCCGAAACGTGCAACAAACCGCTGCTTGCACCGAAGTCAATAAAAACACCATAAGGCATAACAGATGCTACTTTTCCGGTGTGTTCGTCGCCCACTTGTGCTACATAAACGATTTGGTTGATGCGCGCAACCGCTTTGTCAATACTTTCTTTATCCGGCGCGTAAATACTGACATATCCTCTGCCTTCTTTTTCTTCAATATTGATTGTCGCACCCGACATACGTTGCATTTCTTGAATAATTTTCCCGCCGGGTCCGATGACACCGCCAATAAATTCTTTATCAATAATGATTTCGTGAACACGCGGTGCGTGTGGTTTCAAATCAGCAGCAGTAACTGAGATGGCTTTGTTCATTTCACCTATTATATGAATGCGCCCTTCTCTGGCTTGCGTTAAGGCTTGATGGAGCATCTCAAACGGCAAACCGTCAATTTTTATATCCATCTGACAACCGGTAATACCGTTCACGGTACCGGTTACTTTGAAATCCATATCGCCGAGTGCATCTTCATCGCCGAGAATGTCGGAAAGAATAGCGACTTTAGAACCTTCGCCTATTTTTCCGCCTTCAGTAATCATACCCATTGCAATACCCGCAACGTGACCGTTTATATGTATGCCTGCATCCATCAAAGCCATTGAACCGGCGCAAACCGTTGCCATAGATGATGAACCATTGGATTCAAGAATATCGGAAACGATACGTATCGTATAAGGTGTTTCGGGTAAAATTTGACGCAATGAACGTCCCGCCAAATTAGCGTGACCTACTTCACGACGACCCGGTGCGCGCATCGGTTTTACTTCACCCACCGAGAAACCCGGAAAATTATAATGCAATAAGAAATTATCGTTGTATAAATGTAGAGCCGTATCAATCATCGCCGCGTCGAGTTTTGTACCAAGCGTTAATGATGTCAATGCTTGCGTTTCACCGCGATTAAAAATAGATGAACCATGTGCAGAAGGCAAATAATCAACTTCACACCAAATCGGACGTACTTCGTCTGTTTTTCTACCGTCTAAGCGAACGCCTTCTTGAAGAATAACGGCACGCACATGATTTTTTTTGATTTTGTCGAAATAAACTTTTGCTTTTTTAGCTACATCAGATGTAAAGGCTTCTCCTTTTTTTTCTTTTAATGCTTCGAAAAGTTCGGTTTCAATATTCGAGAAAGATTCTTTCCGTTCTTGTTTTGCGCTGGCAGAACGTGCCACATTTGAAATTTTATCGCCTACCAAAGTTGTCATTTCATACAACAACTCTGTATCTTCGATTGATTCAGGTACAGCTAATTTAGTTTTTTCTCCAACCATTTTCGCTAAAGCCATTTGTGCTTCAATCTGCGGTTTAATAGCAGCGTGACCAATTTTAATCGCTTCAACTAAATCTTTTTCTTGACATTCTTTTGCTTCACCTTCAACCATCGTAACGTCGTTCAAATGTCCGCCGACGATGATATTTATATCCGCATCTTTTAGTTCTGTGACCGTCGGATTAATTACAAATTCACCGTTAATTCTGGCAACACGCACTGTAGAAATTAAATGTTCAAGTGGCACGTCCGACACAGCCAAAGCTGCCGATGCTGCCAATGCCGCAAAAGTGTCGGGCAGTGTGTCTTTGTCGCCGGAAATTAAATTTAGGATGATTTGCGTATCATTCATATACCCTTTTTGGAATAAAGGACGCAATGTACGGTCAACGATACGCGAGATGAGAATTTCGTAGTCGTTCAGTTTTGTTTCGCGGCGAAAGAAATTGCCCGGAATACGACCCGCCGACGAAAATTTTTCTTGATAATCAACCGATAAAGGAAAAAACTCCGGATCCGGTTTTGGTTTTGATGCTGCCGTCACAACAGCGAACAACATCGTGTTACCACATTTTACAACTACAGAACCGTTCGCTAATGTCGCTAATTTGCCTGTTTCTAAAATCACTTCTCTGCCGTCAGGCAAATGAAATGAAGTACTCAATGGAATTTGCTTTCCCATTATTTATAATTTTTTCTGTGTTGAAACGCCGTATAAAATAGCGTACGAAAAATTCAAATGTTTCAACAATGAATAGAAGAGAATAAAAATTAGAAATTACGAATTAAGTTTTGTAAGTCTTAAATCGTAATTTTAAATTCTTGGATAGGAAAGCATTAGGGATAGACTTTTATTTACTTTTTGTCGAATACGGGTTAATCAACAAAGTTATAGTAAATGTCAGATTTTTAATTGCCGCTACGCCTGATAAATTTTTAAATCGGTATGAGAAAAAAATAAATCGACTTTTTGAAAATTACCTAATTTACCGCTCCCGTGAACACTATTTTTAATTATTTTTACAACGCAAAAGTAAAGAGATTGTTCCGGTTTACCAAATAAATTTCAATTTGCTTAAAATTTGGTAACTACTCATGTATTATTTTAAAGAAAAACAACCGCAAAGCGGTTTAATATGAATAGCCCTGCGAGAATCGCGGGGAAAAATATCATATCGGTTTGCAACTGCAATGCAGTTGAATGTAAATCCTCTCGTGAGAACGCAAATTTAACTGCGTTGCAGTTGCAAATTTTGGTTGTCCGTCCCCCGCGATTCTCGCAGGGCTATTCATATTAAACCGCTTCGCGGTTATTTAACTATCGAATGATAACTTGAGTAATTAGAAAATTTGAAACTATTTTATTTATCTTCTTCCGGTTTCGATATTGTTTCATCTCTAATCTTTGAAAAAAAAACGATTATCTTTGCAGCCTAAAAAATTTTTATGGTAAAAATCGGCAACGTTGAACTCGGTTTATTTCCGCTTTTACTCGCACCTATGGAAGATGTGAGTGATCCGCCGTTTCGGGCTTTGTGCAAAGAACAAGGCGCGGATATGATGTACACGGAATTTATTTCGAGTGACGGTTTGATTTATAATGCGCAATCAAGTTTAAAAAAATTGGATATTTTTGAGGACGAACGTCCCATCGGTATTCAATATTTTGGCGGACAATTGGAGTCTATGATTAAGGCGGCGCAAATCGTTGAAGCCGCTAATCCGGATGTAATTGATATTAATTTCGGTTGTCCGGTGGCGAAAGTCGCTTGCAGAATGGCGGGTGCGGGTTTGTTGCAAGATATTCCGAAAATGGTGGCGTTGACAAAAGCTGTTGTTGAATCAACGAATAAACCGGTGACGGTGAAAACGCGTTTAGGTTGGAGCGACAGCACGATAAATATTGTTGAAGTAGCAGAACGTTTACAAGATGTCGGCATCAAAGCGTTGTCAATTCACGGACGTACGCGCCAACAAATGTATAAAGGCGAAGCGAATTGGATTCCGATTGCACAAGTAAAAGCAAATCCGCGCATGACAATCCCGATTTTTGGTAATGGCGATATTGATTCACCGCAAAAAGCACTCGAATATAAAAACCGTTACGGCATTGACGGTTTGATGATTGGTCGTGCCGCCATCGGCAATCCTTGGATTTTCAGAGAAATAAAACATTACTTCGCTACCGGCGAAACTTTAGACCCACCCACTATTCACGAGCGCGTTGAAGCTATCCGGAAACATATTCGCCGCGCCGTTCAGTGGAAAGGAGAAAAATTAGCGATTTTTGAAACACGTCCGCATTACACCAATTATTTGCGCGGTTTACCGAACATCAAACCCTATCGCACAAGATTGGTCACGCAACCGGAATTATCGCAAGTATTCGAAATTTTGGATGAGTTGGAGATGCATTATGCAAATGTTTTTGAGGGAGTTTAGTTTAATGTGTTTTTAAATCAACTTCACAGTTTTTGGATAAAATTGAAAGTGCAAAATGAATTAAATAGAAATGACAGCCATTGAAATAAAACAATATGCTTTAGCATGGTTCAAGCAATATTATTTGAAGATATAATTCAAGACGTTGATAGAGAACGGTGCGCTACACCTAAAACCTAAATCTATAATTTTTTCTACCAAAAGTACGGTGCTACGCACCTATTTTTTAATTTTATGTCATTATACGAAAGGTGCGTAGCACCGCTTTCTTGGTAGAAAAATAAACCAAAGCGATAAAGGTGCGTAGCACCATACTTTTGGTAAAAAAAATAAATAAAAACCGATAAAGGTGCGTAGCACTGCTCTCTTGGTAGAAAAAATAAATCAAACTGATAAAGGTGCGTAGCACCGCTCTCTAAGACTATAAAGATATGGCGAATACATACACCCAAATTCACATTCACTTAGTTTTTGCGGTTAAAAACCGAGATGCTTTAATTTCAAGCACGTGGCGTGATGAATTAGAAAAATACATGACGGAAATCATTCAAAAACACAAACATAAACTTTTAGCAATTTACGCTATGCGCGACCATGTGCATATTTTAATCGGTTACACACAGCGCATTTATTACCGGATTTGGTTGAAGAATTAAAAACTTCAAGTAATTATTGGGTAAAATCAAAGAAATTATCTCCTTTTGTTTTTACATGGCAACAAGGATATGGTGCTTTTGCTCATTCAAAATCACAAGTTCCGACAATCATTAATTACATCAGAAATCAAGAAGAACATCATGGTAAAAAAAAATTTCGCGAAGAATATTTAGAAATGTTGCAGAAAAACGATATTGGATATGACGATAAATATGTGTTTGATTTTTTTGATGAGTTGTAAGATATGTGCAAATAGATAGTTTAGAGAACGGTGCTATGCACCTTTAACTTTGGTTTATTTTATTTTTCTACCGAGAGAAGGGTGCTACGCACCTTTGTCGGCTTAATTTTTTTCTACCGAGAGAACAGTGTGTTGAATATTTTTCTTGCAAAATAAAAAAGCCGCAAAGAGACATAAACTCTTTACAGCTTTTTTATTTTGCAAGAAAAATATTTATTATTTCTTTTGAAGTTTTCTAATTATCGAATCTTCTTCAACAGATTTTAAATTTAAAACGTCTTCTATTTTATCATTCGGCATTGTCATAGACAGGACGTACTGTTTAATTTTCCATTCGTTGTTTATTTTTTCTAATACACCGGAACCGCGACAAATTTTCATTTGCGTGTTTAACAACTCATCGAACCAAGCCGTTTGTGTACTTTTATCAAAAAAAATATGCCGTTCGAGTCGTGTAAAACTCCAAGCTTT
>JAYTNA010000114.1:0-1473 GCA_043748865.1 Saprospiraceae bacterium | reverse complement strand
TACCTGCCGAAAACAAGATTTCAACGTATTCAAGGAACTTCGCGCCGTGTGCAGCACCCACATTTTATACAAAGCACCTTTCGCGTGCTAAATAGTTACGATGTTTTTTCAAAATGTTTTAAATCTTTAAATCCTTTAATCTTGGTTTTTTTTGAAATTTATTTTTTGAAAAAAAAATGCAGAGAAAAAAAATTTTTTTCTCTGCATTTTTTCAATTTTTAATTATAAATCATCGCTGCACCACAATTTTTTCCGCACTCAATTTAATACCGTCGCTCGTTGTTGTAGCAATATAAATGCCGTTCGACCAACCTTTGGTGTCTATTTCGTATTCGCCTTCCGTACTTTGAGCGTTTACTTTGCCGGAAAAAATTACTGCACCCGCAGCGTTTGTTATATTTATTTGCACCGTTTACGGCGCGTCGAATTTGTAACGCAAATAAATTAAATCATCTGTCGGGTTCGGCGAAAAATTGAGTCTGACGCTCGGTTGATTGGTTATTCGATTGTCGGAATTGGTATTTTGATTTGAACTTACGGTACTCGTAATTTTTACGCTGTCTTTCTCGGATACCAAATTTTGGTTTGAATTTACGGCATTCGGTATATTCGATAAATTCCGGTCATTCGGTATATTCTGTAAATTCTGCTCGTTTTGCAAAATTTTCGGTTCTCGCATACCGATACTTGACGGCAACATCGCCGACATTTTCGCACCCGTAGTGTTGCGTACCGTGAACACCGGAATTTTTACGCTGTCTGCCACGCTTGTTTTTTTTACCGCCGCACTGTTGTCGCCGCCGTCTCTTTTCAGCGTGATACTGTCGCGATTGTCATGCCAATGCGTGAATATAACTGCTTTCGCACCGAGTTTTTGGGCCGAGAGTGCCATTTTAGTACCGTCTTTACAATTACCCAAGTCAATTATCACGACTTTATCTTTTATATCGCCGTGAACGTTGTTGCAACCGTGCGATACAGTAAGCGTTGTCTGCTTTTTCTGAATCTTGCAGGTATCGCAGTTTTTTGTACCCCAAGTGTGTATCGTATCATTTCCCGCTACCAATGTACCGATAAATTTCCTTTCACTATCGAAAAGCGTACTTGTGTTGCCGCCGAACTCGGCGGGTGCAATGCGGTATTTTGCACCAGTGTTAAATACCGCTACCATAACTGTATCGTAACGCGGTGCGGTTTGGGCTTGTGTGTTTGAAAAAATGAAAACACACACGGCTATCTTAAAAAATATTTTGTACATAATTGTAATTTTTAAAATTGTGAAAAAAAATTGTCTGAACTCGAATGAAACGAATTTATTGAATTTATCGAATTTGCTGAAATATATCTGCCACACCAACAAAATTATATAAATTATTTAGGTACTGATTTAAAATGTATGCTCTGTTTTAATGAGCGATTTATGCTTATTTCTTAAATGAATGTATGCTTTTAGGATACCGTAATGCATATCAT